>JACQXH010000092.1:0-895 GCA_016208845.1 Nitrospirota bacterium
CGTGACTAGCATTGCTCCCCAGGAATGGCCTATCAGATCCGCTTTCTTACCTTTTCCAAAGTGATCAACAATGAAATCCAGGTCTTGCAAAGAGGACTCCAGATTGATTTCCCCGGGCTCGACCCTCGGTGAAAGTCCGGTCCCCTGCTGATCATAAAAGACCACGTAATATTCGTCTGACAGTTCCTTCAGCGGTAATAAACTTCGATAGTCCCAACCCGGACCACCGTGAACTATAATAATTACGGGATTATTAGAATCACCGAAAGTCTCCGCGTGAAATACCTTACCGTTTATTGCTACACGAGGCAGAGATGGATCATCTGAAACCGTCATTGGAACAGGATAGTTCCCGAGAGTAAGAAAGTATAAAATAAGAAATATAGCTGCAACTGCCGCACTCAGGAAAAGAAATATCCTGACCATTTTAATAAAAAACCTTTTCATTCTTAATCCTTTGCATTTGCTCTCTTTAATCTTTCTGCGATTGCTGTAATATGCCGGTCGTCCGAGCCGCAGCAACCGCCGAGAATCCTTGTGCCGAAATCACTGTATAGATGGATCATTGATTCTGCAAATGTATCAGGTGATTCTGAATCAAGGAAGCCAAGATTATCAAGCTCCGAGGCGTCCTTTGATGATGTGTTTGCCTGCAAACCGATAATCCGGTCTAACTGTGTGATGTCTTTCCCTTCGATATCTCTCATGGCAGATTCATAAAAGGCAGGATGACAGCAATTTGCCATATAGAAAAGCGGCGGGCTGGAAACGGCCGCATCAATGGTGGTGATCGCTCTATTAAGAGATGTTCCGTCCAGGACCAGTCCGCTGCGATTAAGCACGAAACTGATGACATAAGGGACTCCGGTTAAGGCCATAGCTGCAGCAATGCCTG
>JACQXH010000092.1:934-12643 GCA_016208845.1 Nitrospirota bacterium
GACATAGAGGGGATCGTTGCAGCAAACAGGAAATCTACGCCAGCTTCTGCCAATGCATTTATCTGAAATGAATGGAAGGATGATGCTTCCCGTACTGACAAAGATTCTTCGGGTCTATATGCATCACCCTTGCATCCGATCAGCCCGCCAATATGCACCTTGCCTGCATAATCCCCGTACCCCTGTATGATCTCCCTCAGAAAGCGGACACAATCGCCGTTGACATCTTTTCCTGACATACCCGCTTTTTCCAACCGGGCGCTATTGGCGCGCCAGGTATCTGTAAAGGTCAGCAAGGGTAAATCGCAGTGATAACCTATATCCAGATATTGGCGATGAAGTCCTGCCAGCATCTGCCGTCCATCGGTGCTATAGACGAGCGGAGCGTGAACAAGGATCGGGTCAAGCAGGTCCGGGTTCATCCTCCTTAAACGCTCCACTATGGCGCCCTCGGTCAGGGCGAAAGGAACCAGGCTTTTAAAACTAAAAAAATTTCCTGCAATGGGTTGGTTTTTCATTTCATTATTTCTAACCATTAAAGACAATATATTGCAACCTTTCCTTTGAGATTAATCATTTTTGTCGTAAAAACCGTTATTCCCCTCATCATGGTTTTGTCGCAACAAATGCCCAAAAGCTTTCAAACGGTATAAGGCTTCTTCTTTTTACTTCGGCAAAGCCAGCCTCTTTGAATTGCTGACACAGTTGCTCAGGGTATGGCAAAGGACCATATCCTTCACTCGTAGACGCCCATATGTTCAATATCTGCATGATGGGACTGCCGGCTTGACAAACTGATGTCAATAACACCTTCCCGCCTGGTCTTAAATAATTGATTAAGTGCCTGAACAAAGTCTTCCTGTCTTCCACCGGGAAATAATAGATGTTCTGGTGGAGTGTTATCAAATCAAATTTCCGGTCGCTTGAATAACTTCTCACGTCGCTATTTTCAATGATTACGCGATTATCCAATCCCCAGTGCTCAATGTTTTTTCGCGCAAAGTCAGCCACTTTTTTCTGCAGGTCGAGGCCGATGGCGCGGAGTTTGGAATTACGCGCACAAGCCCGTCGAATGTAAATTCCTGAACCGCAACCGACCTCCAGCAATGTGAAATCCCCCTGACGGGGAATTGCCGCGTCCACTTCTTCAAAGATAAAAGGCTCACTAATCCTGGACGAGCGCGCAACCAGCTCTCCAGTTGATTCATCAAATGGAAACCATTTCTGCTCCTTGAGCATAGACGGCGTATTCATCACAAAGGGATAATGATATCTAATGATTTCTTCCAGAAGGGCTTTATGCGCATCATTATTTGGTTTTATTAGTGCCTTTGACAGCTTGCCCCTTAGTTGATACTTATTTCCCGCACGTTTCAATTCACCCAGGCTCACGCCAAGTTCAAGCCATGCCCGAAGTCCTTCGCAATTGGAGACAATGCCAAGTTTTTCGCAGAGATGCTCAAAGCCGGCCTTTCCACATCAGGGAGGACTGTCCGCTGACCGTTAGTTTAGAAATAGTTGAAAGTTTCATAACACCTCCTTTAAAGATAATCTATGTATTATTTCGCAAATATTCCGGTTGTCTCTTTGCCCATACATACGATGGGATGAACGTGCAATAGAGTACCAAATACAGGACAAACATCGGCAGCATGTTTGATATTGTAATCTGGCCTGATCTTACAACAAAAAACGCTGCACCGGATAGAATGGTTACAACGGGAAACAGGGTAATGAGGAGAATATCCGCGCGTTCAATCGGCTTAAGTTGCGCCCAGAACAATAACACTGTCCAGCCTAGCATCAAGGCCCCTGCAATTCGCGTAACATAAAGATAGACCGGAGATGTTACAACAGGTTGGGGCTGAAGAATAATCATTGAGACCTGAGGGAAAAACAGCAGTATCGAAGCAACGGCATCAGCGATAATCCCTATCCAGTATGAAGTTATCAGAAGTTTTTTCATTATATTATCCTCATAGCGTAATAAACCGTCTCAGTTTTTCCATTAAACCGTGTTTGTTAGCATCAGGTAAAGATATCGCAATGGATGCATCCGAAAGGGCCCAGGTAATGACTCGCCCTTTTTTGCTGATCACAAAGCTCTGATTGCCGGATAATATATGATCTTCAGCATCATTTTGCCGGGTGACACTTATCGTGCCTTTTTCACATGATATTGACGTTCTCCTGCTGTCACCGTCTATCTTCAGCACAGAGTTCTCGCCTACGGTTATCTTTAGAGAGTTCATATTCGCCTCCCGCCTACTCATACGACAATGCTTCCCGGGTCGAAACTTTAATTGCTTTGCGTGCCGGAATGCGGCTGGCCAGCCAGCCGAAAACTAACGTTGCAATCAGGGTTATCACAAAGCCGCTCTTGCTGAACGAAGAACGAAGCTCGACTTCCAGCATTAAGTTTCCAAAGAATTTTGAAGCAAAGATGCTGAGCGGCCACGACAATAACAATCCAAGAAGAATACTGACTGCGCTCACTATCATTCCCTCCGCGACGAACAGGTTATAGATGATCGCCGGGGTTGCGCCGATGGCCCTCAATACTCCGATCTCTCGGGTCCTCTCCATGATATTAATGCTCGTGGCTGACGCCATTCCTACAGCGCTGACTATCAGCACCAGCAGGGCAAAAAAAACAATTGTTACCAGAATTATCTTCAGATGGTCATAAATGATCTTTACCCGCTCCGCCTGCATTATTACATAAAGCACCTGCAAACCGGACGGCGCAATTGCCTTCTCAATATTTTTTTTGAGGGCCAGCACCTTGTCATAACTTTTGTCCTTTGCGACAAACATCAGGCTGTTGATGTAGTGCTCCGGGTTAGCGACCGCGTCATACTGTTCCTGTGCCATATAGATTTTGGGCTTTTCAAATTCATCTGCGATCCCCACCAGCTTTGCCTTGTACTGTTTCCCCCTGATGCTCAGCAATTGAGAATTGCCTATTGCAGGATTGTCATACATTTTTGCTGCCTCCTGGTTCATCACGATCTCAGGATCGGACGGACCGCTCAGCCAGCGTCCTTTAATTGATCTGAAGCCGATGAGATCGGTATTGTAGGGAAGGGCGACAATTCCCACTCCGGAATCGGTCGAGACGATCATATTCTGCATTGCGCCGCGTCCGCCATTCCATGTCTCTATCCGGCTTATGTTGTCAATGCCGCTGAAATATTTCAGCGCCTCTTCTTTCGGCATCTGGTTGATCAGCACCACCTGCACATCATGCTTCATGCTGTTGTTCACGTCCGACAGCAGGTCCTTGAGTGATTGCTGAACATTGAAGCCGGTGTTAAAGATAGCCACACCAAGCGCCATGGCAGCTACTGTGACAGCAAGCCGTTTTTTACGGCGCATGGTATTTTCAAATGCCAGGACGAGATTTCTTGGAAGTGATAACTTGGCAATGATCCTGGACTTCTTAACAACTGAAGCCTGTTGAATGCCGTATTCGCTTAACGCTTCGCGCACCGATATCCTTGTCCCCTTCAGGATCGCAGGCAGGGACAGTAAGACGGGCAGCAACAGGCTCGCGGCTATGAGGTACAAATACATGTGATGCGGCAATGATGCAGTAAGGACTTCGAAATTGAGAATATTCGCCACAAAGTAAGCGTATGCGTATCCTGACTTGACCGCAAGCGGGACCGCGATTACGCCTGATATAGCTCCAAGCACCAGCACCATAGTCAAATAGATCTGAAAGACCTGGGACCGTGACGCGCCGATGGCCTTGAGAATACCGATCTGCCGTATTTGCCTTGCAAGAATAGCCGCTATTAATTGAGAAACCAGAACCGCGCCCAAAAAGAACGCAAGGAACCCGATGCTCCCTTCAAGGAACAGCAGCGTGTTTAACTGCCACTGGTGCGGATGCTCCATAAATTTAGGGATCTTGATTGTATCAACTGTGATACCAAATGATTTAAAATAATTAACAAGACCGTCTGCGGCAGCCTGAACTTCCTGCGTGGTCTTTACATTATTAAAACGAATGATCAATCTCTGATTGCTCGGCTCGCCCGTGATTTCCGTGTAAGTCTTTTTATTCACATACGCATAAATCAGATGGTCTTGCGTGCCCGGGGCCTGAGCAGGATCAAAACTGATGCCGGCAACAGGAACATCAATGACCCTGCCGCCTGCACGAACGCGCGCAGGAGAACCGGCTTTCAGTTCAGAGAAGCGAAGTCCGTCACGTTCGATCAACATGTCCTCGTCTTTCGGCACAATTGGTCTGCTGTTGCTATTTTGATCAAAGATTCTCGCCAGATCTAAATTATTGAAATCTTCTACTCCAAATAACCACAACGGGATCCACTCATCCTGGTGCGTCTGTATTCTCAATGTCGCAAAATCCCTGAATTCAACTTTCTCGATCTCAGGATGTTTTCTCAGAGCTGCTAAATCCAGCTTGTTGAAGTCTCTGGATGTGATGGCAGCGTGAGGAGGGATAGTCCTGATGAAATTCTCATTCAGATCGCGGCCCAGGATGGTATAAGACACCAGGATTGAGCCGACTCCCCAGAGGCCGATTATCAGTGCAAAAATGACAAGTATTATGCGGCCCGGATTGATCCGCAAATCGCCGATAACTTTTAGTAATTTTATGTTCATAGAAATTTCCTCCTCTATGATCTACTGCGGGCTGTTACGGCTCGTATCGGCAGCTACTGCGCCGTCTTTAAGTGCAATGATACGATCGTATTCAGTGTTCAAAACTGTTTCGTGTGTCACCACAATTACCGTTTTACCATTACCAACCAGATCAGCAAACAGTCTTTGAATGTCCTCTGTGGTCTTGCTGTCTAAATTCCCGGTAGGTTCATCTGCCACCAGAATCGGCGGGTCATTGGCCAACGCACGGGCAATGGCGGCCCGCTGCTGCTCGCCGCCGGACAATGCGGCGGGCAGCTTGTCTGCGTGCTGCAAGATGCCTACCTGCGCAAGAAGCGCCTCAGCCCGATCGTTGCGCGCATTTGACGGAATGCTGCCGACGAAGTCCATGGCTAAAAGCAGGTTTCCCCGGATGCTGAGGGTTGGAATAAGCTGAAAGAACTGAAAGACGATGCCGATATTCTCTCCCCTCCATTTTGCCAGACGGCTTTCGTTCAATGTGTGGACATCGGTGAAATTGATCTGGACCGTACCCCGGCTGGGATGGTCGATGCCTGTAAGCATATTAAGAAGTGTAGATTTGCCGCTGCCTGACTTTCCGATAATTGCGACATGCTCCCCCTGCTCAATATGGAGGTCAATATTTTTCAATGCCTCAAAGCGAACCGACGATGATTCAAACCATCTTGAAACCTGATTGAATTGAATAAAGCTTGACATATTAATGCGCCCCCTATATGTTATTTCTCTTCTCATCTAACCTCTAATCCCTGCCCCTAAGCCCTTTTTTAGTTGATGCGGTTTTACGCTTCCGGGTCGACGGCGCAATGCCGCTCCAGAGTGCTTCAACAAACCCTTCCACAGCATGATCCATGCTCTTGCCGCCGTGGATCTCCATCAACTCGAATACCGCAAGACTGTGCAGTGCCGAAACGAAGAGACTGGCAGAGGCTATCGGATTATCGGCTTTAATCGTTCCTCGCGAATTTGCCTCTTTCATATGCGCGGCAAGGGACTCTGCAAGTTCCTGCTCCGGCATGGTTTTAAAGTGAGCAGTTACATCAGCCATGCTGATTGACGGATTGGTTATCAGATGCATTACAACGGGAATGAGCGTACGAAAGTAGCCCAATATTCTAAGGCCTATCTCGGTCAGGACACGCCGCGGGTCAGTCTCTTTTGTGAATGAATGGATTATGGCGTCAATATTTACCTGCTGCGGGACCATCGCAGCCAGAAAAAGCGCTGTCTTTGTCGGGTAACGTTGATACAAAGTTGCCTCGGAAACTCCTGCCTTGCGGGCAATCTCCTTTGTTGATCCAAATGCGCCTTTTTTCAGGAACTCTTCCCGGGCATGCTGCAGCAACTGCTCATTGTTTATTATCTTGGGTCTTCCCATTGTTGCCCCCTTCTTAATTAAGTAAGTACTTACTTATAATAATCGCTTGCATTAAAGTTGTCAAGTATTCTTATGAAGATTCCCTGTTTCATGAAGATCCCCCTTAAAGACCTGCCTGTTTCAAAGATCAGAAGGAAGAGCAGCATAAAAAGCCTGCCCTTCCTTCTGTGTGTGCCTTAGCGACAAGCTAATTGGGCAATTAATGATCACTTGCCGGGTCCACAGCAGAATTGAAACCCCTTCTTTTTCAACTCTTCACCGCAACAACCTTTGAAAACGGTTTCAAATTTCTCTCTGAGACTCTCTCCTTTAACGTTTATTTGAAAGCCGTCTTCAGTTTCTGTAATCTTTACGTTGCAGAATTCTTTTTCCATCCCTCATCACCTCCTTTCTTCCTTTTTATTCCCCCCACGTTTATTAATCGGGGTATTCTTCTATTAAATCTGCTTGCTTGCGAGCTTCGATGTTAATGCTAACTACATATTCTTCAAGAGATTGACCATCTTCCAAATTATCCAGGATGGCTCTGCCTATGGGGTCTTTTGTATCAGGATCGATGCAGCTGGTGGTGCCTTTAGAAGTGATCTTTATATCCTTCAATCCTGATGACCTTACCGTTCTCTCATATTCGTCCACAAGTATCGCCCCGCTTACGCAACCCACATAGGCATTTATACTCTCCCGGACCTTGTCAGGGAGTTTTTTATTAAGCGCAATATCAGAGATCGCGACCCTCCCCCCCGGCTTTAATACTCTGTAGATCTCATGAAAAACTTTTTGCTTGTCAGGGGAGAGGTTGATGACACAGTTCGATATGACCGCGTCAACAGAGTTATCAGCAACAGGCAGATCCTCGATCTCACCTATCCTGAATTCAACGTTTTTTATTCTGTTCTTTTTTGCATTATCACGTGCCTTCTCTATCATTTGGGCTGTCATATCCACACCGATGATCTTACCGCTGCTGCCGACCTTGTCTGCTGCAAGAAAACAGTCAAAACCGGCACCCGAGCCGAGGTCAAGTACAGTTTCACCTTTTTTAAGGCTTGCTAAACTTATTGGATTACCGCAGCTGAGGGCCAGATTAGCCTCATCAGGTATGGCCTTCAATTCTTCCTCTGAATAACCGATCGATCTGGCGAATTCTCTTGCATCCGGCCCGCAAGTGCCGCACCCGCAGCTGTCTTTTCCCTGTGCAATTTTACCGTATGCCTCCCTGACAATTTTTATTGTTTCTTTTCTTTTCATGTAACTTCCTCCTGTTTGTTTTTAAATTTAATTCCCTTTTGGGGTTCGGCAACCTTAACCCAAATAATGCAATTAACCACAGAGGAACACACTAATAATTAAAGGGAAAAGGCTCATTTTATTGCTTTTCTCTGTGCACTCTTTTATGCAAAATAAAAATCATATTTCATAAGCGATTTAGCTTATGAGAACACAGAGAACCCTTCGGGAATTAAAGAAATTATGAGCGAATAAAATTATCTCTGTTCTCTCTGTGGCTTCTTGAAATGCATTTTCCGGGTTAACAGCGTAACATGCTCTTTCACCTCCCTTGAACCTTCTATAGTTCTACAACAATAGAACTATAGAAGAAAAAAAATATTACTTGAGAAAATTCTTTATGGCATCTATCACGTCCTTATTTACTCTGCAACGATAGAGCTGTCCCTCACGCTCACATGTGATAAGTCCGGCATTTTGAAGTTCTTTGAAATGATGGGAAATGGTCGACCGTGAGAGCTTCATGCAGTCGCATATCTTTGTGAAGGCCTTATCAAGGCCGCCTCCTGACCCGCAGCAGGATGTGCCTTCTATGCGGAATTCAGCCCCGATCTTAGACCCTTCAGGCATGCAGCAATTCTTGTAAAGCATCATAAAGATCTTCAGTCTCTGCTCATTTGAGAGGGCTTTAAATATTTTTGTACAATCAGATAGTTTCATGGTTTTAGAATAATCTAACTTAAATATTTTGTCAAGCATTTTCTTGAGAGGCTATTGTTAAGAAAGTTTATGGCCGGCTCGTTTCCTTATCTTACTCTCAAGATCGTTTTTCCCCTCTTAGGGTCACAGACTTAGTAAGGAGCCAGAGGCCGATACCGAAAAAGAGTACAGAAAAATACTGACCCGGGGTAAATCCAAGGTACAGCCTGTCCCCGACACGCAGAAAATCAAGCATGAAACGCACCGGTGCATAGAGCACGCAGAGAATCCCTGTAAGGGAGCCGGGTGGAAGCCTCCAGGCGCGTATGGAGAAAAGGAAGATCAGTAAAAAAATGGTGAAAAGCCATTCGTATAATCCAAGGTCATGACGGGGCATATCCGGGTATTGCACTGCAAGGAAGAAATCCGAAGGCAGGCCGGGATGATCATGAGTAATACTGCACCCCATACGTCCAAAGAACCAGCCGGCCGCCAGACCCATTACCAGGGCATCGCTGTATGGCAAAACCGGGCGGCCTTTCCTCTTCAGATAGATTATGGCCCCGGCAGCGGCGCCGATAAACCCTCCATACGATGACATTGATGAGCCAACAGACAGGAGACTCAGAGGATGGAGCAGTAATTCTTCCGGATAATAGAGGGCCATGTCTACTAAATGAGAGAGGATGAAGCCGGCCGCCAGCACCAAGCTTACCAGATACGTGAAGTCATTCCGCATCAGACCAAGCTGTCCTGCATACCAGCGTGAGACAAAGTACCCCACAAAACAGCCCGTTATCACCAGCGCGCCGAAGGGCTGTATGGTTATCGGTCCCAGGCTAAGGGGCGGAACCTCCAAATATGGGATCATACTCTTCAGCCGCCTATACTTACTGTACTCTATTTCCCATGAAAAATTAAGCCGCTTTTACGGGAGCGGCGGGGTATACACTACCCGATTGTTTGTGGGATCCATTGAGGTAACATGGAACTCTCCCGTACTTTCCTTGACTGATATGGCTNNNCTGCAGCAGTATTTATGGCGTATTTCAGCTTCTTGTTGTCTGCATCGAAATAAAATATAAGGACGACCTGCTGGCTGCCGTTTACATATGTCTCTATAGACGTAGTACTCCCTACATCTCCGGCTGAGTCTATAGTAGAGGTGACCCATGAACCCGTGGCATTCGTCGCGTATTTCAGGTCCTTATTGGCTATGTCGTAATAACATATGTGAACGCTGCCGCCGGCATCTATATCAATACCCGTTATCCTTTCTAAATAAAACCCTGAAGTTCCGATATTGTCTAAAGTGGAAATAACCCATGAACCCGTGGCATTTGTTGCATATTTCAGAGTCCCGTTGGTGGCATCCGGATAAGCAACATGTAATGAATCTGTATCGATTGCAAGAGATGTCACCCACCCGACATCAGCGGTTGAGTCTATTGTAGAAGTAACCCATGAACCCGAGGCATTCGTTGCATATTTCAGGGACTTATTGGCGGCGTCATAATACGTGATATGAACCTTATCATTTGAGTCGATTACCAGCGATGTCGACCATCCAACATCAGCTGATGTTGAGTCAATGGTAGAAGTGACCCATGAACCCGAGGCATTCGTCGCATATTTCAGGTCCTGATTGACAATATCATAATAACTGACATGTACTTTATCGTTTGAATCTGCTTTCAGAGAGCTATACCATCCCACACCGGTGCCGACACCGCCGTCTATAGTGGTTGTAACCCAGGCGCCCGAAGAATCTTTGGTTGCATAGTCGGTACTGTTATAACTTACATGCACTGAACCGGGTGCGTTATCCTGACTCTCCGCATTATTAGCAACAGGTTCTTCAGCATAGTCGCATGATGCTCCAGTCAGACATTCAGTTATATCATCAAGAGTCGTCGTCATCGCCGGGTTTTCAAGTTCTTTGTCCGCACAGCTATAACTGCCGGCTATAGAAATGCCGATCATTAATAATATGATTGTCAGTATTATTTGATTCTTGATGTTCTGCATGTTCTTTCCCCCTATAGTTAGTTAAAATTCATAACTGGCATCCAGTTTTTTCAATAAATTCCGGATGTCCGATTACAGACCCCCGATTACGAAATGCGAGGTCAGGCTTCGGGCATTACAAAAAAAACAGTCATTTACAAAAAGACTCTGATTAAATAGAAAAAACGTTAAAAGTAAAAAATACGCTTCCTGCGCAAGATGATAATAAATCGTTTTTAATGCTTGCGTACATTTTATCAAACAGGAGCATTGTTTGCAATAATTATAATTATACATGAGTAACCATTCAGTTACGGATGGCATAATATGTCATAAAGAAAGATTCCGGACAAGCCGGAATGACAGAACCTATTCTCATTGCTTCCTTTTGTCATTCCGGCTTGTCCGGAATCTCTCTTCTCTGCCACTCATAACTGAATGGTTACATGCATGAACCTTTGAAACTTTGTCAGCTATTTGTTATCATCTTAAGAAAATAAATACTTACTGATGAGGGGAAAAATAATGCTGAGACCCATGGATTTTTTTGAATTAAGAGAATTTGAACATAAAGAACTTTTTAAAGGCATGGAATTTGTCTGGGAGACTTTGACTAAATTAAAGTCATATATTAAAGAAACCTTAACCCCCAATATTGCCCCCTTGAGAAAAGACGGCGTAATGGTGTCAAGGACCTGTGTGCTTTATAAAGGCAAGGTTATAGATAAAGGTTTTGAAATTGAACAGGGCGATGTCACAAAAGGCAAATTAAAGATCTTTAGAAAAGGCATAGAACTTAAAGGCGCATCTGTTTTTTATGCGGGCGCAATTCTTTTTGATGGCGATATCGAAATAGGAGCCGGCTCTGTGGTTGAACCCGGCGCCCTGATAAAAGGGCCGGTAATTATAGGCAGTAACACAGAGGTCCGGCAGGGAGCGTATATAAGAGGGAACTGCCTTATCGGAGACAATTGCGTAGTAGGGCATACTACGGAGATGAAGAGCGCGGTCATGCTGGATCACGCCAAGGCAGGGCATTTTGCCTATATCGGCGACAGCATACTCGGCAATAATGTGAATCTGGGGGCAGGGACAAAACTGGCCAATCTGAAATTCACAGGCGCAGAAATCATGATAAAGATAGATGGAAAAATGCGCAGGACAGGCCTTAAAAAATTAGGCGCCATACTCGGGGATAATGTTGAAACAGGATGCAATTCAGTAACCAGTCCGGGCGTTCTGCTTGGAAAAGCGTCTTTTATATATCCCAACATAAATGTCCGGGCAGGATATTATCCTGATAACAGCATTATCAGCAAAATTACTAATAAAAGCATTTAGCCACAGACTTTCACTGACTTGAAATTAGACTATCAGAACACAACACAGAGTCTGCCTGCTGGCAGGTAATTACCGATAAAAAAAGAGTTTAGCCACGGATGATCACGGATTGCCACAGATCTGCCTGTCGGCAGCAAGTATCACAAAGACAAATTAAATCTTTGAACTATTGCTGTATTAGTGGTAACTGTTGTATTATGCCGCCAATTGCATTTTTCGGATTAATCCGTGTTAATCTGTGTAAATCCGTGGCTAAATGCTTTTATTAGTTGATTCATTGAAGCAGAAATAGTATTATGGTAATATAGCGCATGGGCGAAGAAAGAAGACGTCATAAAAGAACAACCGTCAGTATAAAGGCTGAGTTTATTGCCGGAGGGATGACTCGCGACGTCAAT
>JACQXH010000093.1 GCA_016208845.1 Nitrospirota bacterium
GGGTGGCATAAAGCTGAAATTCATGAAATAATCAGCCTCCCGAAAACAGTTTTTCCTAATCCTTTCTACAGAAACAGTGAATTATAAAAAATGCAACTAAATTTAAGAGAGTTCTTTGTTGTAAGTCCGACAGGCTCTTAGACAATATGAGATCTTATACAAATCAATATACGCTGCTTTTCTTTTTATCATGGGTCGTTCTGTTTCTGATTTACCCTGTATGGGCGCTTCCCGTCTCTGTTGTTGCGAGGGCAGCTTTATTCTTCGGATTGCTGACTCTTTTTCTTGCGGCGTCGTATTTGATGACCCGTTTGTTCGTCGACTTTCCTGTTGATAAGCCTTTTATTGTGATACCTGAAGATTTTGCGGCAAGTTTCAGAGATAATTTATGGCTTGTTGTTGTCTGCTTAACAGCCGCAGCTTTTCACATACCTGCAATTTTACGCCCTATATTGATCATGGGGGATGAACCACTGCACCTCCAGGGAGGTTTATTAATATACGATTACATTGACTTTAGCTGGCATAGATCTTTTCAAATTGCGATTTGGGCGCTGTTCATACTGTTCTTGCTGCTCATAAATGCAAAGCATCTCAATAAACTTAACTTAAATAGGTTTGCGGTTCTGCCTGATAGAACAAAAAAACGTGCATTTATCTGTTCACTTTTATTCTTATTAATTTCATATTTTTATGTGCTGAGGGATATACCTTACAAATTAATGCTTATACGCTACCCGCCTGTATCCAAGTATCTTTATTTGGCAATGTATTCTGCTTTCGGCGTAAACCATATATTCCCGAGATTCATACAATTACTTTTTTACCTGTTATGTGGTGTGTACCTGTATCGGACAATTATGTTGTTCGAAGATAAGAGGACAGCAATATTAGGCGCATCAATATATTTGTTCTTTCCCGTAATATTTGCGTACGCAAACCTCGCTGAGACGGCAAGCGGCCTTAATTTGTTTATATTTGCAATTTCCTTCTATTTCATTCGTTATTTGAAAGAAGCAGACCATAGAGATTTATTCCTGACTTCGTATCTCATCGGGACCGGCCTCCTGTATAAAGACCCGGTGCTGTTAATGTTTATTATCTCCCTGTCTTTTCTTGTTATGCGTAAATTTTTGCGGCACGACCTGCGCTCCCTGCACGACCTTAAGGTCTTATCTTTATCACTCATATTTATTGTTCCGTGGATGGTCATATCCAAGCTGTTCAATACAAGGAATTATACGTTCGTGCTTTCCAATATAACCTCACTGAACGGCAATTTGATTAAGTACCTTGCGCTTCTTTCATCCAACTTATCATGGATCATTTTCGCCTTGTTTTTTTTATCGGTTTTTTATGTTATTTTTTTTAAACGCAATGTCCTCACATTATATTTCGCATGCCTCTTTATTATTTATTATTTATTTACAGTATCTGATATTGCATGGGTCGAGCCCCGGCTTTCAATGACTTTTTATCCGACAATCGCAGTGTTCCTGTCCCTGTTCATTTCGCGCGGAATTGAAACTATTAACCGGAGACATATATTTAAGATTTTCTATTCGGTTTTTACGCTTTATTTAATAATTTTATGTACAGTGCCTCCTTTCAATAATCAATTTCTTGCCCCCATGAACAAAAAACTTCATTATTATCCGAGCAAAGAGGCCGCAAGCTGGGTCAAGGAAAATATAAAAGACGGAGAAAAAATCCTCATGTTGCGGATATTGCCTTTTGATTTTTACCTAATAAAATATGGAATTGACGGAAATAGGATAATTAATCTTTCATATGACATTAGTGAGGTTTCCACCCCGGAAAAACTAAAGAAATTAACCAAAGAACATAATGCAGGATATATCATGTTCCCTTACGGCCCGCCGTATTCATTCGAGGGAGAAAGGAAGATCATCAGATATTTAAAAGATGACAATAACAATGAGTTTGCTGAAATCGCAAAGTTCAATATAGATGAATGTTTTATTTATGTATATAAATTGAAGGATGGATAGAGACTGAACGCTTCATTTCTGTTTGAATATTTTCTTATAAACCAGGAACATATCCTTGATACTGGACGTAATGTGCCTCACTGACATGACGCTGGATTCACCGAATGTCCTGGGATAAGTCCTGATCCCCACCTCACCGATAGGATATCCCCTCACCATGGAATTAATGATAATTTCTGCGCCCACAAAAGCGCTGTTGGAAATGATCTCCATATCCTTCACGACATTGGCCCGAATGATCTTCAAACCGCAATTATGGTCCCTTAAATGGGATTTGAACAGCCACCTGATAACCAGATTGTATACGTAGGAAATGAATATTCGAAATGTGCCGTATATTTTTGAGTAACGGAATGTTACTATCAGGTCGTAGTGATGCAACAGCTTCGATATATGGTATAACTCATCCACATTATACTGGTTGTCGCCGTCTGTAAAACAGATCCATTCATAATCCAGCGAATGTTTAAAGCCTGTCTTCAGGGCAGCGCCGTATCCAAGGTTTGTCTCGTGATGTATGGATACGATTTCAGGATGTCTTTCTGCAAGCCGGTCTGCGATCTCACCCGACCTGTCCGGACTGCCGTCATCAACAATGATTATTTTGAATCGGGAAGCAATATCCGAGAGCACTTTCAGTGACTTCATTGCCATATTTTCAACTGTCCCCTCATCACAGTAGACAGGGAAAAATAACGCTATCGACGGCTTTTCTTTCAGATCATCCATTTAATTTCCGAAATCCTTCCATGAAGGCAACTCTTTTATTCTTCCATATACTAATGCGCTCAATAATCTGTTCTCTGATTCTTTATAATGACCCCTGGATCTGGGAAAACCTGCATGCAGGAATTCCGCGCGAGGATTGAGATAAAAATGCTGATGACCCATTCTGTAATTATTAAAGAACGATTCACCAACTCCGGAGAATTTTCCATCTGAATTTTCTTCACCATATGGCAAATATAACATAAGGAAATCTGCGTTGTTGCGAGCGGCAATTTCTGCCATAGTTTCAAACAATTTTTTATTAAGCGATATGCAATCATGTCTGCACCCGCCCGCCAGGTCCGAACGTTTCGGCAAACTGACATAGTCTGGATCGTCCAGTTTCCGGCGGATCTTGTCAATTATCTTGATCAGTTGGATAGGTGAGTCACTTCTTTGCATGTTTTGTGAAATCTCTTTTACAGTCTCCTCTACATTGCCTATCGGGGTATTTGTTATTACAAGCTTCCCATCATTAATTACAAAGCGTGGCTTTTTATAGTCGCGGAAATCCAGCATAGAGCGGCGCAGGTCATCATCTATGAAAGCTGCTATTATAAGTTTTGGACGAAAAGCAGTTACCTCCTCCGATAACGTGATATACATTTGATCCACACCATAACCAGACCCTGACAGATTGAAAACGTTGAGACGGCCATCAAACTGCTGCAGCAAATAAGGCCACGTAATTTTATCATCGATCCCATCCCCAAAGGTAAAGGAATCGCCAACTATAATAATTCCATATTTCGCCGGATCGTATTTATATTCTGATAAAGAACGATATCCCTGACAATTCATAGTATATGTCATACCGCCCTTTATCACGGTACTGTGCGGCGTTAGCCCCCATCCTCTGGTCGCATGGGGCTGATGCAACCCGTCATGTTCGACATTCGGGATATCCCCTGCACTGCCCGTTGCGTGATTGGCTAAGAAATAGCCTTCCCATGAAAATGGCGGCTCGAGGACTTGTGACAGCCTTCTCAAAAAGGTTTGACCGATAAGATCCTTGTTGACATTAATTATCTGTAAACTTAGTTCTATTAACAACAATGTAATTATGAGGATAATTATGGCAAAGAAAACAACGAATACGATCTTTTTCCGCATTTGTTAATCTTAACAGGAAAACCGCAGCCTCTTCAAGGCTTGATCGCATTTCTATTACGGCCGAATGCGGACAAGTCTTTTTGTTTGACAAAGTTGGGCGCTTATTTTAATATTTAGCTCTAAGAAATGAATTCTAATAATGATCTCACCTTAAGGAGGCAGGATAAGTCAATGTCCCGCATCCTTAATCAAAACAAAAATTGTATTTACAGGATCTAATATTACAGCTTCATGATTTTTGGTCCCGGCAGGGTTGCGTCATACATCAGCCGTATGACATAGAAGTAGGCGCAGGGACCTTCAACCCTGCTACCTTCTTCAGAGTACTGGGGCCGGAACCCTGGAAAGCGGCCTATGTCGAACCGTCGAGGCGTCCTACCGACGGAAGATACGGCGAAAACCCGAACAGGCTCCAGCATTATTACCAGTATCAGGTGATATTAAAGCCCTCCCCCCCTGATATTCAGGAGCTGTACCTGAACAGCCTTTCGCGCCTTAACATAGACCTTCTGAAGCATGACATCAGGTTTGTCGAGGATGACTGGGAGTCTCCCACTCTTGGCGCGTGGGGCCTCGGGTGGGAAATCTGGCTTGATGGTATGGAGATTACCCAGTTCACTTATTTTCAGCAGGTGGGCGGCATTGAGTTGAGGCCCGTGTCTGTCGAACTGACCTATGGCCTTGAACGTATCTGCATGTACCTGCAGGAGACGGATAATGTATTTGCCCTCAAATGGGCTGAGGGAATAACCTATGGCGATATCCATCATGAGACCGAGGTGCAGTTCTCAAAGAACAATTTTGACGAAGCAGATCCAGACATGCATTTTAAACTCTTTGAGATGTACGAAAAGGAATGCAGCAAACTTCTTTCAAAGGCACTCGTCCTGCCGGCCTATGATTTCTGCCTTAAATACTCTCACGCATTCAATATACTGGATGCACGCGGAGCGATCAGCGTAACTGAGCGGACAAAGTATATAGCAAGGGTGAGGGAATCGATTGGATTCCCTCTGCTAAAAATCAAAAATTAAAAATAAAAAAGTAAAATTGATGATGTGATATTAAATTAAACAAATTCCTTAATTTTGATATTTGCATTTTAAGTTTTGAATTTGATATATGAAACCTTTTCTTCTTGAAATAGGCGTCGAGGAGCTCCCGGCACGGTTCATTCCAAAGGGGGTACAGGCGCTGAAAAACGGCTTAATCACGCTCCTTGATGAGGCATCTGTTGATTATGACGAGATCCGGGAGTATGCAACTCCGCGCAGACTTGCAATTCTGATTAATGACATTTCAGAAAGACAGAAGGACAGGAGCAAAGAGGTCCTCGGTCCTCCCAAAAAAATCGCGATTGATGAAAATGGCAATTTCACAAGGGCTGCGATGGGCTTTGCAAAGTCCCAGAATGTCGATACGGGAAGTCTGAAAATAATCTCAACGGAGCGCGGAGAATACCTTGCCTCAAATATCGAAGAAAAAGGCCGAATGACGAAAGAGGTGCTGTCCGATCTATTGCCAAAGCTGATAACATCGTTGCAATTTCCCAAGTCAATGCGGTGGGGCAACGGCAGCCTGCGGTTTGCCCGGCCTATTCACTGGATCACCGCACTTCTTGGTCAGGATGTGATCGATTTTGAACTTGACGGATTACGAAGCGGCAATACAACAAGAGGACACCGCTTCTTTTCACCTGAACCCATCCTTATTATTGACCCTCTCACATACAGAGAAGCCTTATCAAATAATTTTGTAATGACCGATCCTGAGGAAAGGAAAATAGCGATCCTGAACGGGATCAAAAAAATAGAGGGGGCTCATAATTTCAAGGTCCGGGAGGATAATGACCTTGTTGACACAGTCACATTCCTTGTAGAATATCCGACCGTTGTACTCGGGAATTTCGATCCCCGCTACCTTACCCTGCCTTCAGAACTTCTGATCACTGTTATGAAGAGCCATCAGAAATATTTCTCTGTCGAAGACGGCCAGGGCAATCTGCTGCCATATTTTGTGTTGATAAGCAACACAAAATCGGAGAATGACGATATAGTCAGGAGGGGCGCCGAGAGAGTTCTCAGGGCACGGCTTGAAGACGCAAGTTTCTACTACAGCGAAGACACAGGAAGATCCCTGGGGGATTTTGTTGACCAGTTAAAAGAAGTGACGTTTCAGGAAAAACTCGGAAGCCTCTATCAAAAGGCAGAACGCATATCTGCTTTGTGCGCCTTCCTTTGTGATAAACTCGGCATTTCCAATAAGGAGAGGGTCCTCAGGGCAGCAATGCTTTCGAAGGCTGACCTTGTTACAGGCGTTATCAGGGAATTCCCTGAATTACAGGGGTATATGGGCATGATCTATGCAAATAACTCAGGAGAAGGCGGGGAAGTCGCGCTGGCCATAAATGAACATTACAAGCCTAAATTTTCCGGCGATACCGTCCCCTCTGGTGAGACCGGCGCCATCGTATCAATTGCTGATAAGATGGACAATATAGCATCATTCTTTACTCTGGGCCTTATTCCTACCGGTTCAGAGGACCCCTTTGCACTCAGACGTCAGGCGGCAGGGATCATGAACATATTGCAAAAAAGAGATTATGCCCTTGCCTTAAATGCGCTGATCGGCAAGGCACTGGAGCAGATAGAAAAGGATTCTTCTTTGAGGGATCAGCTCATACAAAAGATCATCAGGTTTTTCGAACAGAGGCTGGAGGGCTTGCTGCTTGAAGAAGGTTATCGGTATGACATCGTTAACGCGGTGCTGTCACTGGAGAACCGGGATATGCGAGATTTCAGAAACAGGCTTGAAATCCTCTCTTCACTTACGCAGGAGGCCGGATTCCCCGACCTCCTGACAGTTGCAAAGCGTGTCTATAATATCCTAGCTAAAATAGAAATGGGCGGGATAAAACAGGATATCCTGAACGAGCCGGCAGAAAAAGAATTGTTTCAGGCAGCCATTAAAACGGAAAAACGCCTGACTGAAACCAATTTCAGGTCCCTGCTTGAACTGACCGGCCCTATTAACGTTTTTTTTAATAACGTGCTTGTCATGGATAAAAATCCTGAGATCAGGTCCAACAGACTGGCCCTGCTATCATATGTTAAGAAAATATTTGATTCTCTCGGGGATTTCTCAAAGATCGTAAGCTGATTAATTCAAATAATGCAATTCACCACAGATCAAAACAGATAATTGAATAATAAAAAAGAGTTTAGCCACGGATTAACACGGATGAACCTGCCCGCCGGACAGGCAGGCGCGGATATGCCTATCGGCAGACAGATAAACACAGATAGACTAAAAAAATAATCCCTAAATGGAGAATCCGTAAATCAGCGGTTTAAGTTCAATCACGTACGTCAGGTTCAAAAAAGATCCAGCGCACATCGGGGAAACCGGCCTTAAGAGCAGCCTCTACCCTGTTGATATCCTCGATCATTGGCACTGCCTCATCCATCCTCTTCATCCTCACTTTTGCTGCCACCATCATCTCTGTACCTAACTGAAGCGTGATAAGACTATACACCTGCGCAACTTCAGGACGGCCGGAAAGAAAGTCGCGCAATGCTGAAACTGTCTCCGGGTCAGCGCTCTCACCGATCAGGAGGCTCTTGACCTCGATGCCAACTATAAAAGCTACGAGGACCAGAACCATACCTATAGCAATGGTGCCTAACGCATCATAAAAAGGATTGCCCAAAAAGATCGTCAGGAGCACCGCAAGAAGCGCGAGCAACAAACCTAAAAGGGCCGCGATGTCCTCACCAACCACTACGATAAGTTCACTTTGCCTGCTCTGTTTGAACCATTTAAGGAAAGAGCGTTTGCCCTGTATCCGTCTCACTTCAGAAAGCGCCCCCCTTAATGAAACCATCTCCAGAAGGACCGAAACCGCCAGCACACACACCGCAACCCAGGGAGATTTCGGCATCTCAGGGTGCATCAGCTTATGCACTCCCTCATAAATTGAGAAAATGCCGCCCATGCTGAACAGCATGAGCGCCACAATAAAGGACCAGAAATACAGGGCCTTGCCGTATCCAAGGGGATGATCTTGGGAAGCTGGTCTTTTTGATCTCCTGATACCAAATAGAAGTAAAAGCTGGTTGGCACAGTCTGCGAACGAATGGATGGTCTCTGCGAGCATTGCCCCTGATCGCGTGTACCATGCAGCAAATCCTTTAGCAACAGCTATCCCCATGTTTGCGCCAAGCGCATACATGATCGCCTTTAATGAGCCGTTTGAATGAGACATGTTGAATATTATCAGAAACACTTGGCAATAGTGAAATAAAAACGAGGGAAGGTCCGAAACATCTGTCAGATAAGTCCTTTTTTATTTGCTATAATGTAAAGGATTTATTAAGATGTGCATAATAGTATCGACATTTGCAATTGTGTCATTCCTCCCGACGCTTCTGGATCGGGAATCTCGGAACGAGTCGTGCCGACTTTCTTAGTAAAGACTCCGGACAAGTCCGATGCGGATCAAAGTTAAGTCGAGCCGACCAAGGAGTCGCTCCGACCGGGGTGACAGATTAATTAGGTATCCACATTATTATACAAACATTAATATCAGGCTGTTTCTCTTAATTCATGATGAATCCCAACATATTATTCAAATTAATACCCCTGATTTCATTATTTATTACAGGGATGACCGTCCCTGCCTTTCCTTCTGCTGATGCCGAAAGGGTTTTCAGGGAAAACCGCAGATCGGTCACACTTGTTACAGCGTATAACAAAAAAGGCCAGCCGCTAACTGAGGGAACCGGTTTCATATTAAGCTCTGACGGCGCCGTGATTACGAACTATCATGTGATAGGCATCGCAAAGGACATTAAGGTAAAGACCGGCGGCAGGTACCTGGACGTAGAGGGCGTGACCTATGCGGACAGGGGAAATGATATTGTCATACTCAAGGTCAAAGGGAAAGGCCTTCCAGCAGTCAAACTGGGAAATGTCCGAATGATAAATGCAGGAGAGAAGGTCTATATCATCAGCGATTCAGAAGATACGGGCAATGTGATATATGAGGGTATATTCAGGAAGATTGAAACTATCTATCATGGAGGCAAAGTTATAGAGATAAGTGCGCCTGTATCTCATGGAAGCAGCGGCAGTCCGTTGTTTAACAGGGACGGCCAGGTCATTGGGATAGCAACGTTTCTTATGAAAAGGACGGTGAACCTGATATTTGCCATGCCATCTGAACTTTTTAAGGATAAATTCAAAAGCAATAGCCCAGTCACCCCTATCAGCGTCATAATAAAAAATTATCAGAATACCGCAGAGTACTGGTTTTATCTCGGATATTATCTGTCCGAAGCCGGCGCTCACAAAGAGGCCATAGATGTCTTCAGGGAGGCGATACGGCTCAAGCCTGATTATGCGGATGCATATTATTATCTTGGAGCTGCCTGTGAAAAACTGGGGAAAAATAAAGAGGCGGTAAAGGCTTACAGCAAGGCAATAAAATTAAGACCTGATTTTGCTGATGCACACTTGAGTCTCGGCAGCGTCTACGGTAAGCTCGGCATGTACAAAGAGGCCGTTGATGTTTTAATGAAGGCTGCAATGACAGAGCCTGATTTTGCTGACGTATATTACAATTTGGGGGTAGCATACGGGAAACTCGGGATGTATGGAGAGGGAATTGAGGCAGACAAAAAGGCCGTCAAATTGAATCCCGGCTTTGCTGATGCATATTACAATATGGGCATTGCCTATGAGAAATCCGGTTTATACAAAGAAGCCGTGTCAGCTTTTCAAAAGTTTTTGAAATTAAGGCCTGATAATGCTGATGCGCATTACAATCTGGGCATCCTGCATGTTCTTTTAAAAGATATTGATTCCGCTATGGAGAGATACAGGACTTTGAAAAACCTTGATGCTTCTTTAGCTGAGAAATTATTAGGTTTAATTCAGAAATAAGAATAAAACAGGCAGAACCCGCTGTTCTATCTGTTTTCATCTGTGTTTATCCGTGGCTGCATGCCTTTTAAAGGTTTATGCGCCGTGAATGAGAATGGGAAGACATTTTAAACAGACATAAATATTTTCTTTTTTATACTCACACGAGAGAAGAACCCGTTCTTCGCTTGTGATGCCGCAGTTGAAACACTGATGTTCCATCGAAACCTCCTGTTTACCTTTGTGCCCGCATGTAATGCAAAACCTGTTATGGCTGTATAACAGATCTAAGAGGTTTTCAGCTGTTTGATCTCTTCAACGATCTTTTCAGGATCGATATTATGCATCGTAGCCCCAAAAGAGATAGATTCCATGTTTATCCCCGGACAGGTAAAGCATCCAGAACCAAAATACTTCCTTATTACCGCTTCTGCTCCCGGTACCGCCTTAATCACATCCCCGATCACTGAGTTCTTGTTTATCTCAACATTTGTTGCCATTTTTAATTTCCTCCTTTATTTACTAATTTAATACTTTTTCTTGAAACATTCTATGACTTATATCATAAGAATAATTAATTCCCAGCCGGCGAAAGATCCATTAAACCTATGCCTGTTTGACCGTTTTTAGAATATTGATCGTAAAAAGGATTATTCCGGCAAGAGAGAGAGTGGCCGATATTACCAATAAAGGCTGAAATAATTTAATATCTGAACCGGCTGCAACAAAAGGCCAGCTTACAGACATGCCTATCAGGCCGGCATTTGAAAGCCAGAACTGCATTCTCATCATCAGCGGACTGTAAATGTTCCTGCCGCTGAACCTTGGCAATATATGATATCCCACGCCATAGATCATCATGGACATAAAGCCCAGAAGATTCAGGTGGACATGTACGGGGATATAATATCCTGACTCAGCAGGCCATAAAAGAATGACCATGCCGAATATCACGCCTGCAGCAAAATAGATAACGCTCATTCTCAGGTACCATACTATTATCCGCTCCATAATCCCTCCAAAAATAAATAGCCTCAACGACACTGAAAAGTGCCGCTTTAATAATTGCAAAAACCTTAAATAGATTTCAAAATATCAAAATGCAGAGAAGCGATAAAAGGATTCTGTTTATTTATTTTATTTTATTCTATTTCTTTATGTTTCCACTTGATATAAAAAAATTATAACCTTACCTAAGGCAAAAAGAAAGGGGACGAACTTTGAGATGCGCATTATTTTGATTAAATAATCCTCTCTCCCGATGCTTCGGGAAGAGGGCCTGACTTCTGGCAGGCACGAGTGAGGGGGCTTTACTCATGTTCTCCTTAGTGAAGTGTCGCTTAAATTTGACATGAATGATTCTGCGAGACGTCAATGTTTGTCATTCCCGAGGCAGTAATCTGTAATCCACCCTTCGACAGGCTCAGGGTGACAGTTCTCATGGTGAGCTTGTCAAAGGGTATTTATCCTTTGGGCAACAGCCCGTAAAGATCTTTTATAGATAGACCAGCAGCATAAGTTGGTTTGACATATTCAACATATAACTGCTTGAATTATAATGATATTGTAAATTTCACTTGACTATTTTTTTATATTTCTTTATCTTGTATTATAGAAATGGACAAACGCAAGTCATCAAGGATCTCCAAGAAACTTGAAGTAAGATATCAATCTGAGGTGGAAAATACCGCTATCACCTCAGACCTTTCTGAAGCAGGAATTTTCATAAAAACGAATAAGGGTATGGACACCGGTAATTTGATAAATCTGAGACTGAATCTGCCGAACTCACAGGAGCTTTTTCTTAGAGGTCATGTAGTAAGAAATACTAAATCATTGCCCATTTCCAACGGCAATTCAAACAACGGGATGGGGATTCAATTAATTGATCCGCCCAAGGATTATGTAGTTTACGTGCAGTCCATTCGCATCTCATAGTACAAACAGTAAGAACCGTTCAAGCCGTTCATTCTAATAATTTTCGCACTTTAAAATTGAGCCCGATATCATTATAATATCTGGAAGCCGAAGTGGTGGAACTGGTAGACACGCACGTTTGAGGGGCGTGTGGAGTAATCCATGCGGGTTCGAGTCCCGCCTTCGGCACCATTTCCTGCTCGCCTTTTAACCCAATAAAAGAAATTCACCGCAGAGGACACAGAGGAAGACATTAATATTGACAGAAGAAAGATCCATTTTTTGCCATTCTCTGTGCACTCCTTTGTGCAACAAAGATTTATATTCCATAAGCAACTTAGCTTATGAGAACACAGAGAACCCTTTGGGAACTTCAGAAATTGAGAGTTAAGAAATTATCTCTGTGATATCTGTGGTTTCCTGAAGTGTAAGTAATTGCCCCGGATTTTTCGTCATATTCAGATAAGCTGCTCATGGGTTTCTGCTAATAAGATTTTTAACAGGTTGAATTGCTAAAATATCAGCGTAAATTATTTCCGGATAAATATGAAATATCTCTCACTATTAATTATTATTTTATCAGGAATATTATTCCCCTCAATTATATATGGGCAGCTTCGGACATTAGATGTCCTGTACACAGGTGATTTGCAGGGAGAACTGGAGCCATGCGGCTGTTCCCCGAAGACGGATTTTGGGGGCTTGGCGAGGTTATCTGGTTATATTAATGAAAACAGATTAAACCTTTCGCCGTATCTGCTCCTTGACGCAGGCAATTTTAGCGGATGAGATATGATTCGGTGGCAATTTTGAAAAATGAATTGTCATTTCAGGATGACCTCATCTCTGCCATTTTAAAAGAGCATGATATACCTGTTGTCTCTACGGCCCCTCAATACAGACCGAATATTGCTTTGATTCTGGATTCCCTTGAAGTAAATGTGAGCGCTGACCCGAAGAAGCATAAGAAAGGTAAAGTAAATATCCTTCTTGCTGATATGTCCGTTTCTGAAGCAACGCTCATTGATAAGTGGGATGTTATAATACTTTCATCAGGAGAAATACTTGAGACTCCCCTCAAGTTGCCTAAAAAAATAATTGTGTCCGGCTATCCTAAAGGCAAAAAACTCGGCGTCCTCACGCTGTACTTTGACGGTGCCGGAAAGATAAAGGATTTCAAACACCGGTGGCAGTCCCTTGGGAACGAAATAAAAGAGGATGCAGCGGTACGCAGCATTTTGAATGATTATGATTCAAAGGTCGCCATGCTGTTAAAGGAATCAGAGAAGTCTATAACAGAAACAGCTTGGGGGGGATTAGCCAAATGTGCAGAATGTCACCAGCCTTTTGCAGAAAGCTGGAAAAATACACGGCATGCCCGTGCCTTTTCAAGTCTTGAAAAGACCGGTAAGTCTGCAAACCCTGAATGTCTGCAATGTCATACAGTGGGATTTGGAGAAGAAGGAGGATTTCAGAGCATTGCCTCAACGCCCGGACTTGCAAATGTCCAGTGCGAGGTCTGTCACGGCGCAGGCAGAGAGCATCTTTCTGACCTGTCAAAACCCATGAGACAAATCACTATGACCGTTTGTTTGAAATGTCATACAAAGGACAGCAGTCCTGATTTTGATTTTGCCGAATATTTGAAAAGGATAACGCATTAATTCTAATAAAATAAATTTAGCCACGGATGAGAAAGTCGAGGTCCTTGAATTCCTCAGTTTCACATGCGCTCATTGTTTTGATTTTGAAAGATCAATTCCTGTAATAAAAGGGAATTTCCCTAAAAGAATTAATTGGAAGATCGTTCCGGTTTATTGGGGACAGGGATCTTCCAAGCCCGGTGAGGCCTACCTCCTGGCAGAAGAGGCAGGCAAGGGCGAGCAAATGAAAAAGGCGCTTTTTGATGCCCATTTTCTTGAAAACAAAGACACAGGTGATATCGGCATTCTTGAGGAGCTGGGCGCTAAATCGGGGCTTGGCTTTGACTTCAGCCGCAGATTGAGGGCTGGCGATAAGTCTAAGGACATAAATGAAGCGCTCACCTTGATGAAGACTTATGGCGTAGATGAGACTCCAACTCTGATAATTGCCGGAAATCTCAAGGTGGCCCCAGGCATGCTTGACCATAATATGGATGCCTTTAGAAATGATGTCATTTTGATAATAAAAAGTATTTTGAGAAAATAAGCAGTTAGGAGCCTGTCGGACTTACAACAAAGAACTCTCTTAAATTTAGTTGCATTTTTTATAATTCACTGTTTCTGTAGAAAGGATTAGGAAAAACTGTTTTCGGGAGGCTGATTATTTCATGAATTTCAGCTTTATGCC
>JACQXH010000254.1 GCA_016208845.1 Nitrospirota bacterium
TGTCTCCGGGCATTATCATCTCCACTCCCTCGGGTAAATGCGCTACCCCGGTAACGTCCGTGGTCCTGACGTAGAACTGCGGCCTGTACCCATTGAAAAACGGCGTGTGCCTGCCGCCTTCTTCTTTTGTCAGTATGTATACTTCCCCTTTGAATTTCTTGTGCGGTGTTATGCTCCCGGGCTTTGCCAGTACCATCCCTCTCTCCACTTCTTCCTTGGCCGTACCCCTGAGCAATACTCCTATGTTGTCCCCGGCCCTTCCCTCGTCAAGCAGCTTCCTGAACATCTCTATCCCGGTTGCCACTGTCTTCCTCGTGGGCCCCAGCCCTACTATCTCTACATCTTCCCCTACTTTCACTATACCGCGCTCTGCCCGGCCTGTCACCACTGTGCCTCTGCCGGGTATGCTGAACACATCCTCTATCGGCATCAGAAACGGCTTGTCTATGTCCCTCTGAGGCGTCGGTATGTAGCTGTCCAGTGCCTTCATCAGCTCTTCTATGCTCTTGTACTCCGCCGCCCCCTGGTCTTTGCTGTCTGTTTCAAGGGCCTTTAATGCCGACCCCTTTATTATCGGTATCTCGTCCCCGGGAAATCCGTATTTGCTCAACAGTTCCCTCACTTCTACTTCTACCAGCTCTAAAAGCTCAGGGTCGTCTACCATGTCTGTCTTGTTCATATATACGATGATGTACGGCACTCCTACCTGCCTCGCAAGCAGAATGTGCTCCCTGGTCTGCGGCATTGGCCCGTCCGCTGCCGACACTACCAGCACTGCTCCGTCCATCTGTGCCGCCCCTGTTATCATGTTCTTTATGTAGTCAGCATGCCCGGGACAATCCACATGCGCATAGTGCCTCGCCTCTGTCTCGTATTCCACATGCGCAGTTGCGATGGTTATTCCTCTTGCCTTTTCCTCAGGCGCATTGTCTATGGAGTCATAGGCCCGGTATGTGGCTTTGCCTTTTAACGATAAGTACTTCGTTATCGCCGCCGTTAATGTCGTCTTGCCGTGGTCTACGTGCCCGATGGTCCCCACGTTCACGTGAGGCTTTACTCTCTCAAATTTAGCCTTTGCCATATGTCCTCCCTCAAAAAATCAAAACTCAAAAATTATAATGTAAAATTATGGAAGATATTTATTTTATATATTCCTTATATTTTGATTTTGATATTTGCTTTTCTATTCTCCTTTTACCTTCGCTATGATATCCTCTGATATTGTCTTTGGAATATCAGCATAATGAGAAAACTGCATTGTATATGTTGCGCGCCCCTGAGTTTTTGATCTCAGATCGGTCGCATATCCGAACATTGAAGAAAGAGGGACCTCAGCCGCTATGATCTGAGCTTTTGTCCTCTGATTTATAGTATGGATCTTGCCTCTCCTTGAATTTAAGTCACCGATGACGTCTCCCATATATTCTTCAGGCGTTACAACTTCAATGCTCATGATCGGCTCAAGCAGCACAGGCTTGCCTTTCGCTGCCGCACTTTTAAATGCCATTGAAGCGGCGATCTTAAACGCCATTTCTGACGAATCCACTTCATGGTATGAACCGTCAACGAGAGTGACCTTAATGTCAACAACAGGATAACCGGCAAGAACACCATCATCAAATGCCTCTTTGACGCCTTTTTCTATGGCCGCAACATATTCTCTTGGAACCGCGCCTCCGACGATTTTATTAACGAATTCAAAATTTTTTCCAGGCTCCATAGGCTCAATTTCCAGCCACACATGACCATATTGGCCCCGGCCTCCAGACTGCTTGATATATTTACCTTCTGCTTTTGATTTCTGCTTTATAGTTTCCCTGTAAGCCACCTGCGGCTTGCCTACGTTTGCGCCTACCTTAAATTCCCTGAGAAGGCGGTCCACAATTATTTCAAGGTGGAGCTCTCCCATGCCGGATATTATTGTCTGGCCGGTCTCCTCATTATAAGATACTTTAAATGATGGGTCCTCCTGAGTCAGTTTATTTAAAGATATGGAAAGCTTTTCCTGGTCTGCCTTGGTCTTTGGCTCAATGGCAACTGAAATAACAGGTGCGGGAAACTCCATGGCTTCAAGTATTACAGGATGATCTTCATCACAGAGTGTATCACCGGTAAGCGTGCTCTTCAACCCGACCACTGCCGCTATATCACCCGCACGGACTTCCTTAATGTCTTCCCTCTTATTAGCATGCATCTTTAAAAGCCTGCCGATGCGTTCCTTCATATCCTTGGTTGAATTATAGATATATGAACCGGTTTTCAATACGCCTGAATAAACTCTGATAAAAGTAAGCTGCCCGACAAACGGGTCAGACATTATCTTAAATGCAAGCGCGGAAAAAGGTTCGTTGTCTGATGGCTTTCTTACTGCTTCATTGCCGGAGTGAGGGTCTGTGCCTCTGATCGGAGGTATATCCAGAGGACAAGGGAGATAATCAACGATCGCGTCAAGAAGCTGCTGCACCCCTTTATTTTTGAAGGCTGTTCCGCAAATTACAGGTGTGATCCTTAATTCAACAGTGCCTCTCCTCAGCGCGGCCTTGATGGTCTGCGGGTCTATGTCATCGCCGGCGAGATACTTCTCCATTATTGCATCATCAAACTCAGCAAGCGCCTCTATCATCTTTTCCCTGTATTCGAGCGCCTGCGGCAGGTACTCCTGCGGAATATCGGCTTCAGCATAATTTGAACCAATAGTATCATCATCAAAANAAAAAGATGCGCCTTCATATTTATAATATCAATAGGTCCTCTCAGCGCTTCCTCTTTGCCAAGGGGTATCTGCACAGGTACAGGTTTTGCGCCAAGCCTCTCGATCATTGAATTTACACTCATAAAGAAATCTGCGCCCACCCTGTCCATTTTATTCATAAAAGCGATTCTCGGAACTTTATATTTATTTGCCTGTCTCCAAACCGTCTCTGACTGGGGTTCAACGCCTGCAACCGCATCAAATACGGCAACAGCGCCGTCAAGCACCCTTAAGGACCTCTCAACTTCTACGGTAAAATCGACATGGCCGGGAGTATCAATTATATTTATAATGTGGTCGTTCCAAATACATGTGGTAGCAGCTGACGTGATCGTGATGCCCCTCTCCTGCTCCTGCGGCATCCAGTCCATAACAGCAGTGCCTTCATGAACCTCTCCCATCTTATAGGTCACCCCTGTATAGTAAAGTATCCGCTCTGTAGTCGTGGTCTTGCCGGCGTCTATATGAGCCATGATACCTATATTTCTTGTCTTGCCTAGTAAATTCTCCAATGTATTTCCTTTTTCTTACCATCTAAAATGAGCAAAGGCCTTATTTGCATCGGCCATCTTATGGGTATCTTCTCTCTTTTTAACAGAGGCTCCTGTATTATTTGCCGCATCCAGAAGCTCACCCGCAAGTTTTTCCTTCATGGATTTTTCCCCTCTTTTTCTTGCATACCCTATAATCCATCTGAAAGCCAGCGCATGCCTTCTCGGCGTCCTTACATCAATCGGGACCTGATATGTGGCGCCGCCGACGCGTCTCGATTTTACTTCCACAGCAGGTTTGACGTTCTCTATGGCAGATTTAAAAACCTTCATGGGGTCATTGCCTGTCTTGGTCTTTATGACCTCCAGCGCATCATAGCACACTTTTTCTGCCGTACACTTTTTGCCGTCTTCCATGAGCGCATTAATAAACTTGCTTACAATCTTATTATTGTACCTGGGGTCAGGCAATAATTCTCTCTTATCAATGACTTTTTTTCTTGACATAGAATATTTCCTTGGTTATTTCGGCTTCTTGGCGCCGTACTTGGATCTGCTGCGTCTGCGGTCAGCAACGCCAAGGGTATCTAAGGCACCTCTTACAATATGATAACGAACACCTGGAAGGTCCTTAACTCTGCCACCCCTGACAAGAACTATAGAATGCTCCTGAAGGTTATGGCCCACCCCAGGAATATAAGATGTAACTTCCATGCCATTTGTCAGCCTGACCCTTGCAACTTTTCTTAAAGCCGAGTTTGGTTTTTTCGGAGTAGTCGTATAAACTCTTGTGCATACTCCGCGTTTTTGCGGACACAGCCTAAGCGCAGGACTCTTCGTCTTATTGCGTACTTTATCTCTTCCTTTTCTAATAAGTTGTGATATTGTCGGCATCTTGCTTTTTGTCCTTAAAAATATAATTGATATTTATTAAGTCACTACCCATTCGCAGGGGAAACTTTAAGAGTTTATCAGGGAAAACATTTTTTGTCAATAGCTGTGATTTATGTCTACTGACAAACTAAGCGAATAGTATACATTTTTATTCTGATTTTTGCGAGTACCATTTATTTATTTAATAAATGGACCGGCAAAGAGTGAAACTCCCGGTCCGAATAGGGCAGGCTTTCTACTTTATCAGGATACCTGACAGAAACTTGGTTCCTGTTTTTACCAAATTTATTTTTTCCTTTATGCCTTGTGCGGTCCTGCTGATTTTATATACCCTGTAAAGCGAAAAATAGAATTTGCGATACGCCATGCTTACGTATTTATTTACTGTTTCACCCGTCAGGCCATCATCTGAAAAAACATATTTATGCTGGGCTATGTCGTCCCAATAATCATGCCGGATATCCCGGCCCCGATTTTCCATATAATAATCAAATAATTCGGAACCTGGAAAGGGGGTAGCCATATAGAAATGGGCAAAAGTTAAAGGCAGGGACACGGCGTAATTAACAGTCTCCTTAATATCGTCTTCCGTTTCACCGGGATATCCCAGCAGGAAGTGTCCATCCGCTGCAATACCTGCCTCATCTGCCAGCTTTATAATTTCCATGCCCTTTTCAATACTCGCCTCCCCGCCCTTTTTCACAAGTGTTAACGCCTTATTAGTACCAAACTCCAGTCCGAATGCAATTTGCCAGCAGCCGGCTTTTTTCATCTTCTTTAAGATCGCCTTATCCAAACGATCGATCCTTGAGTTGCATACCCAATTAATCTTCTTCTGTAAATCTTTTTCCAGGACTTTTTCAAGAAATTGGTCTAAATATTCCAGGTCATTACTTATCAATTCAGTCCAGAACAGGAAATCGCTCACCCCAAGACTCAAATTATATTCAATCTCACCGATAAGTGAATCTATATTACGCTTTCGTAACCTTTTACCATAATACGCCGAGGCGGCACAAAACGTGCAAGCATAGGGACAGCCCCTTGAAAAAGATATTAAAGAAAAGGGCCTTTCTTTGACGGGCAATAAGTAGTTCTTAAAGTCTGTATCGCTCCAGTCCGGGAAGCCATAGCAGTCAATATTATCCGGATAACCGGCTGAAGGGTTATCTATTAATTCAGCGCCATTTCTATAAGTAATTCCAGGAACGTCCTTTAAGGAGGCATAAAGTGTTTTAGTTGCCGGGCTTTCCTTAAATGCCTTGATCAGAACCCTTACGACTGCCTCTGGTTCGCCCTTGATAACAAAGTCGAGGTATTGAGTCTTATTCAATGATTCCACAGGCAGCGCTGTAACGTGAATCCCGATCGCCCCGACCTTAATATCCGGCAATGCGGCCTTTATCATCTTCGCAAACCAGTTGCAATCACTGTTGAACGTTGGGGTAGTTACGCTCATCAGCATAACATCGGGACTGAAGGCCGAAATTCTTTCCATTAACCTTTCTCCGGACAGTTTTGCCGGCGCGGGATCTAAAAGCACCGTCTCTGCCAGGTCCCTGATCTGGGATTTTATGTAGGCTAAACTAAGAGGAGGGAAAGGAGAACCCCATATATCAAATTGTTGACACCTGCCCTCCCTGACCCATATATCATTTTCAGGAGAAGGGGGATTAATAAGCAATACTTTCATATTAAAATAAATTTTTTATCAAACACCACAGATAACGGTGAGCGACTTTCCACACGACAATGTTAGACCGGCCGTATTTCCTGCTATATTCGTGAGCAGGCACTTCCATGACCCTGTATCCATGCTTTAATGTCTTCATAATCATCTCCTGTTCAATGGTAAAGATATTTTCCTTTAATCCTATTTTCAATCCGACATCTTTCCTTATCGCCCTAAAACCGTTTTGAGTGTCGGTCAGGAATACACCGAACCTGTAATTAATGGTCAGTGTAATAATGTCGCTCCCGACAATTCTGATGAACTTGCTCAAATCCCCATGCAGTTCATCACTTCCGCCACGCATCCTGGAGCCTATCACAAGGTCGGCTTTTCCTTCAAGGATCGGCTGAACCATAATTGGAATATCCCTTGCATCGTGCGAACCGTCAGCATCAATAAATACTACAATATCGCCGCAGGCCTCTTTTAACCCTGCCCGGATACCTTCTCCCTTACCCTTCTGATTGTCCAATACGAGCCTTACTCCCATTTCTTCAGCAATGTAACGCGTTCTGTCCCTGGAATGACCATCTACAACCAAGATCTCATCCCCAAAGGGTTTACACTGTTCAATAATTTCTTTTATTGATTTCTCTTCGTTCCTGGTTGGAATTACAATGCTTATCTTCATTTAAGAAATTTATTACCTTATGCGAAATTAAAGGATGGAATAATTGAGTTATCGGTATCGTTTATTCATTCTATAAGTATATA
>JACQXH010000255.1 GCA_016208845.1 Nitrospirota bacterium
AGGACCAAACAGAGACAGGCTGTATTGGAGGCAGATGCTTCTTTATCAGAGGCAAGGAGTGAACTTCAGTCAGCCAGATTGATGCTGTCTTCCGCCGTGCGGGACAACTATTCTATGCTCAGGTCGTCAGAAAAACTCATGGACTTATATAAAACCGCTCTTATCCCAAAAACATATCAGGACTTTGAATTGGCAATTTCCGGATATTCAAATGGTAAAATGGATGCACTTACTGTGATCGACCGGCTGAAATCTCTTATTGATTTTGAGCTTTTGTACTGGGAAAAGTTTGTGGAAAGGGAAAAGGCGATCGCAAGACTTGAGGCAATAACGGCAGTGAACAGTCATTAGCCATCTGAATAAATGCTGTTAGAATACGTCATTCCCGCCCGGGGCAGGCAGGCCCGGAATGACAGATTGGAGAGATTGAATAAGATGAAACCGAATGCAATTATTATTTCAGGATTACTGATGTCTCTGTTGTTCCTTATTAAAACTCCCTCATCATATTCACAGCACCAGCATGGAGCGCCTGCCGGAGAAACAGCTAAACCCCAGACACAGGGGGCAGCTCCGGAAGAAGGCGGTGATGAAGAAAACACTGTTGAGATCGAAACTGAGAAACAACAACTTATTGGGGTCAAGACGGTTGAAGTTGCAGTAATGCCCCTCCAGAAGATCATCAGAACAGTAGGACGCATAGAATACGATGAAAGAAAACTCGCCGTCATAAACACCAAATTCGAAGGATGGATAGAAAAATTATACATTGACTACACAGGAAGATATGTTAAAAAAGGAGAGCCGCTTGCAGAGATTTTCAGCCCCGAACTCTTAGCAACCCAGCAGGAGTTTATAAACCTGCTTAAGTGGAGCCAGCCCCCGGCCGGCAACATCCAGTCCCAAATGGAGACTATGCTGTCAAAAGATGCTGAAAAGATAATTGATGCCGCGAGACAGCGCCTCAGGCTCTGGGACATTTCAGATGAGCAGATCGAAAAGATCAGGGAAACGAAAACACCGGTGCGAACGCTCACCATTTATAGCCCTGCAAGCGGTTATGTAATAGAAAAGATGGCTGTTAATGGAATGAAGGTGATGCCCGGTGAAAAGCTTTTCACTATTGCAGACCTTTCCTCTTTATGGATCCTTGCCGATATCTATGAATACGAATTGTCCATGGTACAAACCGGCCAAAAGGCCAGGATTACCCTGAGTTATTTCCCGGGCAAGGAGATCTCGTCTGTTATTGATTACGTTTATCCATCTCTTTCTGATACAACAAGGACTGCAAAGGTGAGATTTCAGATCCCTAACGTCAATAATAAGCTCAAACCTCAGATGTTCACCAACATTGAGATAAAAATTGACCTTGGCAAAAGGCTCGCAATCCCGGATGATGCTGTAATAGATACAGGGACAAGGCAGGTCGTTTACGTTGATAAGGGCGAAGGTGAATTTGAGCCCAGGGAAGTGATGCTCGGGGTTCGGGCAGAAGGTTTCAGGGAAGTATTGATGGGGTTAAAAGCAGGAGAAAAAGTCGCCTCATCAGCCACATTCCTCATTGATTCAGAAGCGCAGCTGAAAGGCGTAAAACCGATGGAGCATAAACATTAAAGACAAACCACAGAGAACACAGAGGCACGGAGGAAAATGAAAACGAGAAGTGAGAAATAAAAGACAATATATTTTATACTATCAATTTTCTATTTCCTATTTCGTATTCAGTTCTCTGTGTCTCAGTGCCTCTGTGGTTAATCAGTTATTATGATTGCAAAAATAATCGAATACAGCGCGAGAAACAAATTCATCGTCTTCCTGATGGTATTTTTTCTCACTGCATGGGGATACTGGGCGCTTAAGAATACACCTCTCGATGCCATTCCCGACCTGAGCGACACACAGGTAATAATCTTCACAGAATGGCCCGGCAGAAGCCCGGACCTTGTTGAAGACCAGATCACATATCCAATAACATCAACCCTCCTCGCGGCCCCAAAAGTACAGGCGGTAAGGGGCAAATCCTTTCTCGGCAGCTCTTTTATCTATGTGATATTTGAGGAAGGAACAGACATATATTGGGCAAGGAGCCGCGTTCTCGAATATCTCCAGTCAGTTAAGAACAAAATACCGCCCGATGTGAACCCCGTACTCGGCCCTGATGCTACGAGCGTGGGATGGGGCTTCAGCTACGCTATTGTCGACGAGAAAGGCGGCCATGACCTCTCACAACTTCGTTCTCTTCAGGACTGGAATATCAAACTCGCCATTGAGAGCATACCGGGTGTTTCACAGGTGGCCAGCATCGGCGGATATGTGAAACAGTACCAGATAGCCATCGATCCCAACCGGCTTTCTGCATATAACGTTTCGCTAATGAAGGTGATGGAGGCTGTGCGTAAGAGCAACAGCGATGTGGAAGGCCGGGTGCTTGAGCTTTCAGGAGCCGAGTATATGGTGAGAGGCCGGGGATATATCAAAAGCGTTAAGGACATAGAAGATATCGCCGTGGCAACAAATGGCGTCGGGTCCCCAATATTCCTCCGTGATGTTGCTAATGTCCGGCTCGGACCGGAGATAAGGAGAGGTATTGCTGAGCTTGACGGCAAAGGCGAGGTTGCCGGAGGCATTGTCGTTGTAAGATTTGGAGAAAATGTCCTCAATGTCATAGAAAGGGTAAAAGAAAAGATAAAGAAGGATGTGGAGCCGAGCCTTCCAAAAGGAATTAAAATAATCACTACATATGACAGGACAGACCTCATACATCGCTCCATTGACACGCTCAAGGAAGAAATTTTGAAGCTTACAATTGCCGTGAGCGCTGTATGCGTCATCTTTTTATTCCATCTGCCGAGCGCACTTGTAGTCATATTGACCCTGCCGATAGCGATCATCATCTCATTTGTTTGCATGTTTTATCTGAATGTAACATCGAATATCATGAGCTTGAGCGGCATAGCCATCGCAATTGGTGCGATGGTGGATGCATCGATAATAATGGTCGAAAATGCCCATAAGAAGCTGGAAGAGGCCGGGGTCAGGGGTC
>JACQXH010000264.1 GCA_016208845.1 Nitrospirota bacterium
AATATATTTTTTCTACAACGATACTTTGCTAATGACCACTGATAATGCCATATATAATAAATACCAAGGCTCATTATCACAGTATTGCTTATTATCAGAAGAAACGAAAAGACCTCAGTAGATAACGTCAATGATTTAAGACTTAGGGCAAGCGTTATAATTCCAGCACTTGCGATTAATGTGTAATATATGGTATTCCATTGCTGCTGTTTAGTGAATCTAATATTATCAACTTCTGTTTGAAAAAATAATGAATTAGAATTATTCACTTTTTTAATTCAAGAAAAATGATTTACTAATCAAAATAATATATATATAAAAAACTTCTGTCAAGTTTTCATTAAGCCTTGAATTTATCTTTTTTCCGCCCGGGTATTACCCACCCGAACATCAGAAACTCAGCGACTATCCGGAGTTTATCAAATAACGTATATTTGCCAAGAGGCTTCTCATCAATGACCTCGGTCTGCTGAAGATAATCCGACATGACGTCTTTTGCTCTATCGTACTGATCATCCTGAACCATTATGGTCTTCTGGTTATAAAGATCGATCTGCGGTCCAATGTAAAGTGATCCAAAGTTGTCATTCTTTACAAAGTAGTCTATTTTTTCCGCCTCAAGGATACTTTCTATTAATGCAAGCTCTGAGGCATTGCGGGGCGTATATAATTTATGATATTTTGAAAATTCAGGCTGGGGCAATGGCGGAAGCTCTGCCACAAGGGCAACGCTACAGTCAGTGCAAAGCTGTATTCCCGGAACATATTCAGTCCTGCACTCAGGACAAAACATTTTCTTTCCTCATCGACATAGTATAACTGAAAAATTGTGTAACTTTATAATTACTGCAAGTCTTTTTTATTGCCTTATATTAATGCATGGTATATAATAACCTATATGATGGCAGAGCCCTTTATAATACGCAAAAGGGTATATCCTGATGGAGACATTGTTGAGATCCGGCCATGGAGTGTTGACAAGTCACCGGATAAACCTCATGGGTTCAAGTATTCACTGGTTTATATCCGAGAAGGTGAAAGGATCATTGGTTATGATAATGCAGAGAGAAAAGGAGACCATCGGCATTACGGAGACAAAACATATCCCTATGAGTTTAAGGGCATTGATAAACTCTTTGAAGACTTCTTCAATGATGTAAGGAGGTTTAGAAATGAAGATTAAAAATGTAAGACTGGACATTCAGAGCGAAGACGAATTTATAGCGGAGGCAAAGAACGCCATGAAGGCGGCAGCAAAAGGCAGGGCTGTTACGCCGCAGTCAGTTATTTCGTTTGAATCGCTAAAAATGATGAGGAAATTCATAACAGATGAACGGCTTAGAATATTGAAAGCTGTCAGAAAGAATAAGCCTGAATCAATTTACGAGCTTGCAAAACTGTTAAAGAGAGACAACAAAAACGTATCTGATGATGTTCATTACCTGTCAGAGCTTGGGTTGATAGATATCAAAAAAACCAAAGACGGCAGGCAAAAGACTAAACCGGTTGTTGAGTATGAAAAAATACTGGTTGAGATAATGGTATAAGCCACATTTTGTCTTTCAGCCTTGTCCTTTTGCTTTTCGAGTTTTTGATCTTCTGAATCCGTGGTTAAATATAGTTCTTAAATGGTGCCGGAGGCCGGACTCGAACCGGCACGCCATTGCTGACGAGGGATTTTAAGTCCCTTGCGTCTACCAATTCCGCCACTCCGGCAACATTTTTTTCGCCTATTAATATATTACTTCAAAATATGCCACGGGACTTCAATGTTGCGTTATTTAAACTTTATTATTATACAAGATTGCCAACGTATTTGTAGTATGCATAATTTTTTTTATTGCCATATTTTTATGAGGCTGTTTCTTCTATTCGGGCAGAGGAAGAGCAAAGCAGGGCACTTAAGTACTTTTACACTTCTCATCCGGGCTATATGGATTTGGTGTTGGCGGGGTTTTTGGATAAGATTATTAATCGGCGCAAAATACGCAAGTAATAATGTGGAATGTGTGGCACTGACACTAACACCAAGCATGATGACTGTCCCCTTTCAAAGAATTAAAAGGGCAGTGCGCATCGGGTGAATAATACACCTGCACGTTACAGTATGCAAATCTGCTGTGATGATGCTGTTTATAGAGTATTTGAAAGCATAGAAAAAAAACAGCATCTTCATGGCAGCCACAGTCAGGGACAGGTCAAAATTCAAGGCAGGACGTAATCACTTTCTTTTTACGCAGCATAATGGATAAATATTATTCATAACGGCTGTCTGTAGCTTCTGAAGTTCTTTGACGAACATCTTCCTGTTATTTCCACATTCTCTCATCGAGGGTAAAGGGTTGTGGATTGCCAATCCTTATTTTTACGAAATCAGCATGCTTCGGATTTAGCACAAGATTGTATTCATCAGGAATGAGGGCTGAAGGCACACGCAGAATTGAAGAAGTTCCCCCCTGTGCCCATTTTGTGCCTATATCTTTAGTGTAATTCGACGGAGGCGATACTCTCCAGCCCAGTTTCAGTTTTTTGACAGAGACCTCCTCTGTTTTCAGTGAGTTGGGAATATCTAAAGGAATTGCAACAAGGGATTTAACGAGTTTTATATCCTTTCTTGTAAAATGGACAAAAAGCTCCAGTGCCGCCAGCGACAGGGTTTCGCTAACGTAAACCACCGGAGTTCCAACATGGTTCCAGCGGCCGCCTCCAATGCGAGCGCCTTCACCTGTAAAGGCATCGTGCAAACGTTTCTTCCGGATAATACGCCATGCCTTTGTCACGAAATGACCCCGTAATCAATACGGACCAAAAGTTCTTCAACTTCACGGGTCCCTGCATCAGTCTGAAGCATGTCAAACGGGATGCGTCCGCCAAGGCCGTACTGGGGGCTTTTAAGCCACTCAAGCGATTCTGCCTTATCTTCAAATACATCCTCGGCAAGCGCAATAATCCTGGCAAACCGGTATACCCTGTCGCTTTCCACCGGTGACAGCCGGTCTGCCGAAGTATCTGCCGCTCTTCCCCTGCGGGATTTTCCTGAAGCAACCCCTGCCAGCTTCACAGGAGATTTGACAGTTTGCCGTCTACGGGCAATTGTACGCGGGCTAACTCCTATAATCCTGGCAATGACGTCGTCCGGCAGATTAAAAGCCTTCTTAATATGGGAAATTACTCCCCAGGGCAGCCCTTCCTTAATAAGGGCATCAAAGTCAATACGCCTGGAGACCTTTTGTCCGAGTTCTTTCTCACCGCCCAATACTGCAGTTACGATAGTCATCCTCATCACCTCCTTGCCATATGTCTTATATTATATCTGACATTTGTCATATAGTCAAACATCCGGCTATTTGATCAAATAAAAGAAGTTATGTCGGAATAACCAGCTCACAGATACAACTTAACTGGTCTCAAAGAATTTTACCCGAAAAACGCAACGGACTGAAAAAACAGGCCGAGACGCCATACGCGGCCGTACATACATCCCCGTCTCTGCCTGCTTTCTGATTTTCCTGATGTGTTTTCTGGATTGAAATGACACGGGGACGGTGATGTTTAAAGTGCATAAGTCGATAATTAACGACTTTTTAATGTGTACCGCAAGCAGCAACCCCTTTTCCTGTCCCCCTACGTGATGATAACACCGCAGTCTTCACATCTGTATCTGGGCGCATCTGAGTCCGCAGCCTTTACCTCTTCAAAATCATACCGTTTCTCACCGCGTTCTTCAAAACATTCAGGGCAATGGCCTTCCCCGAGGTCTTCGGCCTTGATCAACAGGTGGCAATGCCTGCACCGCATCCGGTTTGTCTCCACGGACAGGAGCACAAGGGTGTTATGTCTGCACGATGTCATATCCATTTATATTTATTATAGTTGACCACTCGATAAAAGGGCATATTTCTGCACGGCGATGCAGCGGCTGATAGCCCATGGCCGCTTATCTACTGGCCGCTTATCACCTTGACAATCAACTCTTGATTGTTTATAGTTGGAAGAAGCAATTCCAATTATGGACTTATAATGGTAACAATAAGAAGATTTCTAAAAACAGAAAAGCAAAGTTTTTTTCTGCTCGGACCAAGAGGTACGGGTAAATCTACCTTTATCAGAAAAATATTCCCGAATGCATTATATATAGATCTTCTCCTTCCGGATGTCTTCAGGAACTATACCGCATATCCGGAGAGGCTTCGGGAGGCAGTACATGCTAACAAAGGGAAAAAGACCGTTATCATAGACGAGGTGCAGAAGGTCCCGCAGCTTCTCGAAGTTGTGCACAGCCTGATCGAGGAAAAGCAGGGCATTCAGTTCATCCTGACCGGATCAAGCGCCCGAAAACTCAGAAAGGCGGGAGTGAACCTGCTCGCCGGACGCGCGCTCATGAAACACATGCATCCTTTTATTGCAGCTGAACTCAAAGGGCTGTTCGACCTTAAGAAAGCCCTGGAAACAGGCATGATACCGCTCATCCTTAACAGCACAAACCCCATGTCATCACTTCAGACATATATTGACCTTTACCTCAGGGAAGAAGTACAGATGGGGGGCCTTACCAGGAATATGGGAAACTTTTCCAGATTTCTCGAAGCAGTGAGCTTTTCCCATGGCGCTATTCTCAATATAAGCAATGTAGCGCGCGAATGTCAGATAGAACGTAAAGTGGTAGAGGGCTACATCGGCATTCTTGAAGACCTTCTTTTAGCGTACAGAATTCCGGTTTTTACCAGAAGGGCTAAACGGGCGGTCGCTTCACACCGTAAGTTCTATTTTTTTGATGCCGGAATTTATAGTGTTCTTCGTCCGTCCGGCCCCCTTGATCGGCCTGAAGAAAAAAGCGGCGTTGCGCTTGAGGGACTTGTTGCCCAGCATATCAGGGCATGGATTGATTACAGTCATCCCGGATGCCAACTCTACTATTGGAGAACCAGCGCCGGATCTGAAGTTGATTTTATTATATATGGAAAAAATATCTTTTTGGCAATAGAGGTAAAGAACTCATCAACCATACATCCCCAGGATCTCCGGGCGCTCAAGTCATTTGGCGAGGACTATCCGGAAGCGAAGAAGCACCTTGTATATCGTGGCAAAGAAAAACTCCTGAGAGATGGTATTACCATTCAGCCCGTCACTGAATTTCTTCATGGTTTGAAATAAACCGCTTACGTGCGTGATCTCTCACGAGCCCTTTGTGCCTTTATCTTGCAAGGGGGTAGACCTGTCCATCGTATGCCTTCTAAGTCAATGACTGTTATGCTTTTAATTCTGCTTGCCAAGAAGACCCGGGGTCAGATTCCACAAGAATACACGGCGGACAAGCTCGTTTCCTGTATCTGCAATTTCAGTCCCCAGCCTTTTCCAGCTTCCCGACCAATAACTCAATATTTAGTCTGACCCTCTTCTCTCAGATTGTGTGGATCTCAGTCGGATTAGTTTACATCCGGCCCTGCACAAACCGCTTGATTAAATTGACTATCCTTTAAAATCAATAGGTTGTCAGGCAGGCATATATCTTGCTTTAATTATCTGGTGGCAATAGCCATTTATCGAAGTAATCTGAGTACGCATGAATTGTCTTGAAATTGTTTCACTGACAATATAGCATATTTTTTCGCAGATAGGGCTTATCTGCGAATAGAAGTTCAAATCATTAATTTATATTATCGATTCCATAGCCGCAGTTACGAGCAGGAATCAGTATCATTCTTTTTTCTTACTTTGAATCAGATGAAAAGTAATTATTTATCCCTCTTTTTTTTATTGATACTATCTGTTTTCGTCCTGTTTACACCCTACTCCCATGCCTCGATAGAACTTACCGGCAAAGAGACAAATGTCATCGGCAGTACTACTGTTACGTGGGGATCAAGCTTTCGCGATAACAGATATGTCCCCTGCGCCGCGATCACGATGATCTTGAAATGGAGTGTTGATGCCGGAAAGGCGACATACCATGATATTGAATTAAAGCATTTTATCCCTGCAGTGAAAAATGCTCCTGTCACCGGAGAAATACTTTCGGTCAAACTGATAGATGATTCTGAAGACGGACATGGTACGGCAGAGATAAAACTCCGGTTTACTAACCTCCATCATGACAAAAAGAAAAATGAAGTTATGGGGTCTGCCGGATTTCACCTTGTGCTCAATGTTGACAAGGACGGGAACGGCGTAGCTGAAACATTAACGAAATTTGGCGTAAACCTCTATGTGCGGGCTGAAGCAGGTAGCCAGCCATGCGTTATTCCTGTTGATTGCGTAGTAAGCAACTGGAGTGACTGGGGTACGTGTTCAGCATCATGCGGAGGTGGAACTCAGGCAAGAACAAGGACTATAGTTACACCTCCAGCTACTGGCGGCGCAGAATGTCCTGCACTGTCAGAGGAACAGTCGTGTAATACACATGCATGTCCTGTTTATGGATGGGTAACCGGAGGCTGGAGTGAGTGTTCCAAAGAATGCGGCGGCGGAACACAGATGCGTACAGTTGAGTGCAGGGAAATTAACACCGGACAATCGGCAGATG
>JACQXH010000243.1 GCA_016208845.1 Nitrospirota bacterium
AAAAGACTTCCGCTGCCCAACGTAACTTCTGCACAAATGATCGAATTTGCCAATGAGATCCTCTCAAGGGAGCAGAAAGAGACCTTTGCGAGAGCCAAGGAGATCGATTTTGCGGTTTCTCTCCCGGACATCGGCAGATTCCGGATTAACATGTACAGGCAGAGGAGTTCCATCTCCTTATCGGCAAGGTTTGTGATAGAAAAAATACCTTCCATCAGTGAGCTGGGACTTCCTGAATGGATAGCAGATTTTGCCATGAAACAGCAGGGTTTAATTTTAATAACCGGACCCACCGGACACGGCAAGACCACGACAGTATCTGCGATCATCGATATAATCAATTCTAACAGGGGATGCAACATTCTGACACTTGAAGACCCTATTGAATTTCTGCACAGACATAAGAGAAGCAATATAAACCAGCGTGAAATAGGAGTTGACACTGATTCTTTCGAAGAAGGGCTCAAACATATCTTCAGGCAGGACCCGGACGTTTTAGTAATAAGTGAATTAAGAGATCCCAGGAGCGTCGAGATCGCGCTGTCAGCCGCAGAGACAGGACATCTCGTAATATCTACCGTACATGCCGAACACACGATAGCTGCCATTGAGAAAATCCTTGATACCTTATCAAAAGACCAGCAGAATCAGGCAAGACTTCAGTTCGCGGATTCTTTTCTTCTTGTTTTCTCACAGACGCTGGTGCCCAAAAAAGGGGGCGGGGGCCGTGTCCTTGCGTATGAAAAGATTGTCCAGAGCCCAAGGATAAGAAATTTCATAAGAGAAGCCAAAGCGCTGAATATTAAGTCACTCATGCAGGTTGCCCCCGGTGATGTAGTTTCTGTCGAGCAGAACCTGGCAAAACTCTTCCTCAACGGAGAAATTACGTTTGAAGACGGCCTGAAATTTTCAGACAATTCTGCATATTACCATGAATTGGTCAAGTCCCAGCCTTCAAATTAGCCCGCGTTGCGTTTATCTCTTCAATTTTCTGCTAATTATATGTATACTTTAATGTCACTGGGGATACCTTAATGAAAAACCCGATAGCAAGCTGTAGGGTATCTGAAAGATGAGTAGTTGTTTTGCTGTCATTCCTCCCGGCGCTTCGGGATCGGGAATCTTTCTGAATTTTAGAAAATTATAAAATGATTCTGGACAAGCCAGAATGACGGAATGAGGGACCCTGTATCAGGATACAGGGAATTACCAAAATTAAAAGGGGGGGAAAGCAGTGGAGGAAAACGTTGACAAAAAACTCTCCAAGGCATACTGTGCACGTTTTGGCCAAATAGCTGTTGAATTAGGATTAGTAAATATGGAACAGTTAAAAAAAGCCCTCTCAGAGCAGGTAGATGACGATATTGCCCATAAGCCGCATAAATTACTGGGAGAGATCTTCTTTGAGCACGGCTGGCTGACATTCCAGCAAATAGAATTGATCCTGAATAAACTTTTTGTAAAGTAAGAAATAATAAATCATGCAGGTTATGTGAAAGCCTGTCATTTTATCGTTGATATAGCCATTTTGATATCGCTAAAAATAGTACCATTTCTTATCGAGAACAATAAGCGCTTTCCAATAAAAGAAGGGCGCAGATATATAGCCCTGTAGAATCTGTTGTAATATTTTTCTATCATGTCCCATGTAAGATTTTCATGGTCATATATCGACGAGGGAGTTGAATAAAACTTAAATTGCTCCCAATCATGTGTTTTTATCAGTCCTTTGCCCTCCAGTTCATTGAATATCTCTGTCGCGGGAAGAGGTATAGTTATGCTGATCTTCGCTAAATCCAGATCAAGAGATTTCGCAAAATCGATCGTTTCCTGCATTGTTTCTTCTGTCTCTCCCGGAAGACCTATCATGAAATAGCCCGCAACTTCCAGCCCGGCCTGTTTAGACAGAGAGACCGCCTTCTGCACCATCCCGGTCGTGATACCCTTCTTTATCCTGTTAAGGATTTTTTGACTGCCGGACTCTATACCGAAGTAAACCCTGTAGCATCCGGCCATTTTCATTTTCTGCAGAAGTTCCAGGTCTACCTTGTCAACCCGTATACCGGTCACTGTCGCCCAATTAATATTCACTTTTTTCTCTATAAGCAGATCACAGATCTTTTTGGCCCGGTCGATCTTTGTAGTAAAGCTGTCATCTGTCAGGTGTATCTCTTTAAAACCCATTTTTTTAATCCATATGAATTCATCGACAACTCTCTCGGAAGATTTCGTCCTGAACGTCTTTCCAAAACAGCTTTTATTGCAGAATATGCAGTTATACAGACAACCCCTTGAGGTCTCAAGCCATGCCACCGGGTTTTTTCTCGCAATAGCCGGGGAGACCTTATACTTGCTTATCTCATAGAGGTTGTGGGCCGGATACGCCAATACATCCAAACTCTCAAGAGGCAGCCTTTTTTCATTGATAAATATTTCATCGCCTTTTTTATAAGCAATGCCCTTTATGTCCTGGAAATCATTTCCCCTGACAATATCAAGGATCGCAAAATCACCTTCCCCGATCACAACAATATCTATTGCTGTTTCCTTCAGGGCGGATTCAGGGAATGAAGAAGCGTGCGGACCTCCGCCGACAACAATGATTCCCGGACTGATTTTTTTTGCAATTCCGGCCACTCTGTCCGCTTCTCTTATCAACGGAGTTACAAAAGTTATCCCCAAAAAATCAGGTTTGAATTGAACAAGTGTTTTCTCAAATTCCCCTGTTCCTTCATCGTAAATATTGAAATCGAATATCTGAACTTCATTCTTGTCTGCCAATAAACTCCCGGCAATGCAAGCCAAAGAAAGAGGCGGTGTTGATGGGGTAACACCTTTTATCTTTGTTTTCTCATAGATCTTTTCAAAGGGAAGATTGACAAGCAGAATTTTTTTTCTTTTCATATACGAAAAAACCGACTCAACTTATAAAGTCGCTGCCTTAAGGCGGGAAACTTCTATTTCGTGTTTAGTCGGCATACTCTCATTTCTCCAATCCAATTTATATCCTAATGCCGGGACCACCCTTCAGAAAATGATAAGAAACTGATTTTCAGGCCTGATTGAATTTTAACAGGAAAATCAGCGGAACTGCAACATCATTTTTTAATACCAAGGAGTTCATAAGCAGACCCACGCCTGGCTTCTGCTTAGTAAGCGCAGGAAAGGGCTAATACGTGGAATGAGTATACTTCCATATCAGCTCAAAATTGCATATGATGACCAGCGGGTTGCCCGTGCTGTCCTTCATTATCTCATTGTTGCTGCTGACCGCAAGGAGAAGGTCATTCTGCTTTAACAACGAACCGTCATAACCAATATCCTTAAGATTCTCCTGTCCCTTATTCAGCAGCATCCTGCACTGGTTTTCATCAACAAGTCCTCTGGCAAGCGCCCTTGCGAGGTCTATCGGAGTATACAGCGCGCCGGTCTGCTGGGCCACCCACTGATCGGGGCCGTTGTAATAACCCCTGATCGTAATATAATTATGATTCTCCTGAAGAATAGGATTACCCTCCGGGTCCAGGATATTCTTGTGAGACTCATATTTTCTTATGTCCGTCGATGCCTCTATTTTTGTCGTGCCCGTCATATAAATAGCTCTAACATAGACACATGGAATGCCGCCCTTGTTCAATTCATGAGCAATGGCAAATTCCTCAAACGGGCTATTTATGCCATGTTCAAGAATTTTGGGGTTATATCTTTCAGCCCCTTCATCAGGAAGTTCGCCGATACGGGACGTCTCCCACACAAGATGAATGTTGTCTTTTGTAAGAGTATAAAATACCTCCTTAGAGTCAGACAGTTTGATGGAAGGGGTCTTTCTCCACCTCTCCGGCAGGAAGTAATCGAAGAGGCGGGCATTTTTCCCTACGACCCAGAGGTGCCCGCCTGTGCTCTCTGCATGACCATAAATATAGGGCACACCAAATATCTCCATGCCATTCAAGTGATCAGGAAGAGGGGTTGGGATAAAGCGGTCCCGCTGATCGTCCAGATATGAATGCCGCCTGGAGTTCTTCACTTCATCTTCATGTTTTGGCGTACGCAGGAGCAGTTCATAATCAATCACCGAGTATTGGCCAGAATATATCAGATCGTAGAGATG
>JACQXH010000094.1 GCA_016208845.1 Nitrospirota bacterium
AAATCATTAGACCTTCAGATATTGAGCATCAGAGAGATCGCACACCTGATGTCACTCGAAGGAAAAGACATATGGGACGAGGTCTTTGATACCGCCCGCCGGGTAAAAGAAAAGGTCTATGGCAGGAGGATCGTGCTTTTTGCGCCGCTCTATCTTTCAAATGAGTGCATGAATGACTGCCAGTACTGCGGTTTCAGGAAGGGCAACAAAGATGCAAGGAGAAAGAGCCTGAGCGCTGATGAGGCTGTAAGAGAGGCTTCGATCCTCTCGGCAAAGGGATATAAGAGACTGCTCCTTGTTGCGAGTGAACATTCAAGACTTGCAGGAGTGGATCATCTTGAAGATATCCTCAAGGCAGTCTATCAGAATGCGGATATCAGGATACTTCATATAAATGCGGCCCCGATGAAGGTTGACGAATTCAGGCGTCTCAAGAATGCGGGGGCCGGGGTTTATCAGTGTTTTCAGGAGACATATCATTATCCAACCTACAAGGCCATGCATCCATCAGGACCTAAATCTGATTACGAATGGCGGCTTGGCGTGATGGACAGGGCTATAGAGGCGGGATTTGAGGATATCGGCATGGGAGTTCTCCTGGGATTATACGGCTGGCGGTGGGACGTTGCAGCATTGATGGCGCATTGTCACAGGTTGATCAGTAAATATGGTTTTGGGCCTCATACGCTTTCTGTTCCGAGGCTCCAGCCTGCAGAAGGCACGTTAGTTGATATGGGAAAGCACAGAGTTTCTGACAGCGATTTCAAGAAGATCGTAGCGCTATATAGACTTTCGCTTCCTTATGTCGGGGTGGTGGTTACTACACGAGAGACTGCGGAGCTCAGGGATGAACTGCTCACCATCGGAGCATCGCAGATATCAGCAGGCTCCAGGACCAGTCCGTGGGGTTATGTACAGGAAGGTGACACTGAACAATTTGAAACAGGAGATAAAAGGAGCATCGAGGACGTCATAGGGAAGATTGTAAGCCTTGGGCTTGTGCCGAGCCTCTGCACCGCATGTTACAGGGAGAACAGGAGCGGCGGCAGATTCAGGGAACTAGCGGAAAAAGAGACAATTAAGAACTTCTGCCATGAGAATGCGCTCCTTTCCCTTAAGGAATATGCGGAGGATTGCGCATCAGGCGATGATAGAGAAAAAATAATTAAAATGCTCGAAGAGGAATGCGCCAAAAGCCGGAATGGCATTGCAGATAAATTCAAAATGATAGAACAGGGGAAAAGGGATGTGCATGTATAAAATATAAGGGTCTGAGGAGCCAAGGTTTCGAGTGAATGAAGGAATAAAGGCACAAAGGTTGTCTTGCTCTTTGCCTCACTCGACCCCTCGACCCCTTTTTTAATTATATGATTCTTAAATTAAATGGAACAGAGACAGAGCTTCAGGACGGCATCACTGTCGCGGGCCTGCTGACTACTTTAAAGATAGAGCCTGCGAGGGTTGCCGTTGAAGTGAATATGAATATCATAAAGAAATGCGACTTCCAGGATCTTGTTCTTAAGCATAAAGATTCGGTTGAGATCGTGAATTTTGTGGGAGGAGGGTAAACGACAGGGGTTAATTGTTAGGTTATGAGATGAGATGAGAGTTAAAAAAGAATCGTTATTCCCGCGAAGGCGGGAATCCAAATAATTATAGCGCTGGATTCCGTGTCAAGCACGGAATGACAAATAAAACACATTTTGGAGAGCATATGAACGATAATTTAATCATCAAAGGTATTGAATTCAGATCCCGTCTCTGGGTCGGGACGGGCAAATACAGGGATTTCGAGGAGACCAGGAAGGCGATTGAGGCCTCAGGGGCTGATGTTGTCACAGTCGCGGTCCGGAGGGTGAATATCATTGACAGGAAATCTGAAAATCTTTTTGATTACATTGACCCGAAGAAATATAAGATCCTTCCTAATACCGCAGGGTGTTATACACTTGAAGATGCGTTGCGGTATGCAAGGCTTGCGAGGGAGGCCGGGGTTTCAGACCTTGTCAAGCTTGAGGTCATCGGAGATGAAAAGACCCTTTTCCCTGATGTGTGCGCCACGCTCAAGGCCACAGAGATCCTCGCAAAAGAGGGCTTTATCGTTTTTCCCTATGTGAATGACGACCCTGTAATGGCATTGAGGCTTGTTGATGCTGGCGCTGCCGCAGTAATGCCGCTTGCTGCTCCGATCGGCTCAGGGCTTGGCATCAGAAATCCCTACAACATAAAAATAATCCTTGAGCAGGCTAAAGTCCCTATTATTGTTGATGCAGGCGTTGGGACAGCATCTGATGTTGCGCTCGCAATGGAACTTGGATGCGATGCTGTATTATTAAACACCGCGATTGCAGGGGCAAAAGACCCGATCGCAATGGCAGAGGCAATGAAGCATGCCGTAGTGGCAGGACGTCTGGCATATAAGGCCGGCAGGATACCAAAAAGACTCTATGCAACAGCGAGCAGTCCCATTGAGGGAATGTTGTGACGGCAATGAGGCGTTAAGCGTAATGCGTAATGCGTTAGAGAAGATCGATTTTAAATTATATTTGATTACCGATAGAAAACTCATCACGCATAACGAGTCACTTATTACGGCTGTTAAAAAGGCCTTAAAAGGCGGAGTGAAGGCAATACAGTTAAGAGAAAAGGATCTAAGCACGCATGCTCTATTGAAACTCGCATACAAAATGAGAGAGGTGACAGAAAAATACAACGCTAAGTTGTTCATCAACGACAGGTTTGATGTTGCGCTTGCTGTCGGCGCTGACGGAGTTCAACTGACACAGAACAGCATACCCGCCGACGCTGTCAGAAAAGCTGTTGACGCATCACGCATAACGCATCACGCATCACGGTTTTTAATCGGGGTTTCAACACATTCTTTGAAGGAAGCAAAGGAGGCAGAGAGGTCAGGCGCAGATTTTGTGACCCTTGGTCCGATCTATCGAACGCCGTCAAAACTGAAATACGGAAAACCGCTTGGTACGGACACTTTAAAAAAAGCAAGCAGTAAATTGAAGATACCGGTTTTCGCGATCGGCGGGATCAAGAGTCACAGGATCATGGAGGTGAAGAAGGCCGGGGCGTTTGGGGCGGCTATGATAT
>JACQXH010000055.1:0-4430 GCA_016208845.1 Nitrospirota bacterium
AATCCTTCCGGAAAGATTCCGGACAAGCCGGAATGACAGAAATTTGGAACTGTGGCAGCCAACAGTAGGGGCTTTAGGCCAGACCACACGGTGTAATAATTATCAAAAATTATGAGGTTAAGAGGTTAAGAAGTTGTGTCACAGTATTAAAATCAAAATGAATCCCGAAGCATCGGGATTAATATTATTTCATTCAGTTTCCGTGTAAATCTGCGCAAATCTGTGGCTAACTGGATATTAAAGGAGGAAATTCCATATGAAACTCATAATGTTCTACACGCATGAGTGGTGGTACAAAACCGCATTAAAATCTTTGCCCGAGGCCCCGGATGTTGACAGGGAAGAAGCGATAAAGAGTGCGGCAGTAGTGTTCTATCATTCAGAATCGGCAGATGAACAAAACAGGGACAGCGTAATTCAGAAATTCGTCAAGAACACGAAATGGCTCGCAGGCAAGTTCAGCACAAAAAATGTGGTGCTTCATTCCTTCAATCATCTCTCAATGAGCAAGGCCTCTCCGGAATTTGCAAAAGCGCTTATTGACGAGGTTATTGAGAGATTAAAAAGGACAGGTTATTCCGTCATGACTACGCCGTTTGGATATTTCAATGAGTTTAAAATGCATGTGGCAGGAGATTCTTTAGCAAAGGTGTATAAGGAGTTTTAGTCACTTTGTTTTCTCTTGCCAAAGTCTTTTTTAAGTGTTTAAATAGTGAGGCATTTCTACAAGTATACCTATTAGTTATGTAAACTGTGATCCAGAAAGAATTCTATGCCCAGAAATTTTGATAACATTGAGCATCTTCAAAGCGAGAGTACGTTTAGTCGTATCGACCGTAGAGTCGCATCGACAAATACGGCATGGGGTCAGAGAGTGAGGATAGCGATTAGAAAAAACAGACGTGTTGATATACAATAAAATATAATGAAAGATAAAGGAGGTGGAATGATGGGTAAGGCACATATTGATTTGCCGAAAGAAAAAATTGCAGAGTTTTGCAAAAAAAATCATATCCGCAAACTATCGCTTTTCGGTTCTGTTCTCCACGGTGATTTCAGCCCGGAAAGCGATATTGATTTTCTCGTTGAATTCGACCCTGACCACGTCCCCGGATTCATCACACTTGCAGGAATTGAAATCGAGCTTTCAGAAATACTGGGACGCAAGGTTGACTTGAGAACACCGCAGGAACTAAGTCGTTATTTCAGACAAGAGGTTGTTGATTCCGCAGAGGTTCAATATGCGGAAAGATGACTCCGTTCGTCTGCTGCACATACTGGAGGCGGCACAGGAAGCGATTTCATTTACGAAAGATAAAACACGTGAATCTCTCGATTCCAACCGTCAACTGGTCCTTGCCCTTGTAAAGGACATTGAGATTATCGGAGAAGCGGCCGCTCATGTAACAGCAGAACGCAGGGGTGAATTACCGCAGATTCCCTGGAATAAAATTATTGGTATGAGAAACCGGCTGATTCACGCATATTTCGAAATTAATCTTGATATACTCTGGAAAACAATCATCGAGGATATCCCTCCTTTAATATCGGAGCTTGAAAAATTAGTGACACCAGACAGCAAAACATGAAAAGATGGACCTTATCAAAATAGATAAAGGCTATAATAATTACCCTTTTTTATTGAATCAATATTTTAATGAACATGCGTCCTGCACTGTCAACGCCATCGGCAACCTCGACCTCTTGCAGGACAAACCCCTTGCTGTTTTCAGCTCTTCAAAATGTCCGGGCAATATTATTCTGCGAACATATGATTTCATACGTCAGTTAAGGAATAGAAAGGTTACCGTAATCAGCGGCTTCCATTCGTCCATAGAACGTGAGTGCCTGAATATTCTCCTGAAAGGCAATCAGCCTGTCATAATCTGCCCTGCCAGAGGCATTGAGGGAATGCGGTTAAAACCAGAATACAAAAAACCTCTTGAAGATGGCCGTTTTTTATTCATTTCTTCGTTTACTGAAAAGGAGAAACGCATTTCGGCGGAGAGGGCTTTGGAACGCAACCGATTTATCGCAGCAATTGCAGATAAGATTTTTATTCCTTACGCAGCGCCAAAAAGTAAAACGGAGAATCTTTGCAGCGAGCTGATAAAAAAAGGAAAAACTATATTAACCTTTGACAGCGAACATAATAGAAATCTCCTCGAATCAGGAGCTGCGGTAATAGATATTGAACTGGGGCCAGCCTAATCCTTCCACTTCAGACTCTTTAAGAACTTCTTGTTCTCCAGAAACCATCTGACCGTATTTTCAATGCCCTGCTCAAGCTGCATCTTGGGTTCCCAGCCAAGCATTTTCTTCGCCTTTTCTATGTGCGCCCATGTGGCGGTGACATCAGCAGGATGCAGTTTAAATCTTTTGATCTTGGCTTTCACGCCAAGGTGCTTTTCAAGAAGGCCTATTACATAATTGAGCTTCACAGGATGATCGCTGCCGAGGTTGATTATTTCGTAGCCCACAGGCCTGAGTGCCCTTATCGTTCCGTCGGCAATATCGTCAATATATGTGAAATCCCGTGTCTGGGTCCCGTCGCCGAAAAGCGGTATCGGCTTGCCGGCATCCATATTTTTGACGAATTTGAAAATGCTCATGTCAGGCCGGCCCGCAGGCCCGTATACAGTGAAATATCTCAAAATGGTTATATCAAGGCCATAAAGATAATGATACGCATGGCAAAGCGCCTCCGCACCTTTTTTCGTAGCAGAGTAAGGCGCAAGAGGTGTGTCGGTTATGGAAGTCTCTTTAAATGGCATATCCAGCGACGCGTAAAGGCTTGAGGTGGAGGCAAGGACAAATTTCTTTACTTTGTACTCCTTGCAGCACTCAAGCAGGTTCAAGGTTCCCTGTGTATTAGTTTGCAGATACACCCAGGGGTCTTCCACAGACGCCCTCACTCCCGCCCTTGCGGCGAGATTGATAACGGCGTCAACTTTATTTTCCGCAAATATTTTCTTCGTCTTTTTATAATCGCCGATGTCAACTTTATAAAAGCTGAAGTTTGGATATTTCTTCAATATGCCGAGCCGCCACATTTTTAGCGCCGGATCGTAGTAGTTGTTGATATTGTCAACGCCGATAACGTTCTTTCCTGCCTCAAGCAGGAGGTGAGACACCTTCCATCCGATAAAACCCGAGCATCCTGTGACGAGTATATTTTTCATAATCTGATATCCTTTTTTCTTTAATAGTATTTTCAAAATTAACCACAGAGAACACAGAGAAAATACTAACGATATATTAGCTGTTCAGTTATTCCATTCATAGGAATTCTTTTGAGCAAGAGAAACCACAGTTGACAGAATTTACAAACTAAACTCTGTGCGCTCTGTGGTATATTTTTTTGGTTTTACAGCCTCCAGTCGTGAAAACCTGCTTTTATTGCCTGTTCAGTCTTAAAAACTGATCTTACATCTATAAGCACGGGATTCCTGCTGCATAGCTTCTTTAAATGGCCTAATGTATATTTCATATATTCACTGTGCTTTACTGCAAGGATTATCCCGTCAAAAGGCTTTTTGCCAGACGGTTTATTAATCAGAGAGATCCCGTATTCTTTCAAAACCTCTTCTTTATCTGCAAGGGAATCATGCATAAAAACATCTACGCTGTACTCTTTCAGCTCGTTATAGATATCAATGACCCGGGTGTTTCGCACGTCGCTTATATTCTCCTTAAAAGTCAGGCCCAGGATAAGCACTTTGCTGTTTTTTACAGATCGTCCTGAATTGATTAACTGCTTTATTGTATTTCCGGCAATGTATCTGCCCATATTGTCGTTGATCCTTCTGCCCGAGAGAATTACCTCAGGGTGATAGCCGATTGACTGCGCCTTAAATGTGAGATAATAAGGGTCCACGCCGATGCAGTGGCCTCCCACGAGTCCGGGTTCAAAACGCAGGAAATTCCATTTTGTGGCAGCAGCATCAAGCACGGCCCTCGTATCAATGCCCATCCTGTTAAAAATAATAGCGAGTTCATTTATAAGGGCAATGTTCAGATCTCTTTGTATGTTTTCGATTACCTTTGCGGATTCTGCCGTCTTTATATCAGGGGCCTTGTGTATGCCGGCCTTGACAATAGCGCCGTAGATGCCTGCCAGCAGATCAGTGGTCTTTTTGTCCTGCGCCGATACGACCTTAACAATGCCTGAGACACCGTGTATTTTATCTCCGGGATTTATTCTCTAAGGAGAATAGCCCACCTTAAAATCCATGCCGCCTTTCAGCCCTGAGAATTTTTCTATGATCGGCATGCAGGTTTCTTCTGTAACGCCGGGATATACTGTCGATTCGTATACAATAACAGCGCCTTTTTGAATATTCCTGCCGACGATCTCAGACGCAGATTCGAGCGGAGACAGGTCAGGCATCTTGTGTTCATTAATCGGAGTGGGAACTGCAACAATAATT
>JACQXH010000055.1:4448-6348 GCA_016208845.1 Nitrospirota bacterium
AACAATAATTACTGATGCGAGTCTTAGTTTTCGAGGATCATATGTAAAATCTATCCCGCACTTCCTTAAGTCCTTTGCCGAGATCTCGCCTGTGTGGTCTTTCCCTGATAAAAGTTCTTCTATCCGCTTCTTTTTTATGTCAAAGCCGATGACCTTAAAGACCTTGGACAGTTCGACTGCAAGCGGGAGTCCCACATAGCCCAACCCCAGAACAGCGATCGATCTTTTTTTGCTGAGAAAATCTTTAATCATCTTATCTCCGGCCCTAACAGTAAAATAATTCCTGTTGTTAGTTTCCTGTTCGATATCTTTCAACTAACAACTGTCTTTAGGGTTTGTTATAATACCTTACAAAAAGACGCAAAGACAAGCACGCTATAGTAAGGAAATTAAAAAGATGATTATATAATACACCCTCCCCCTCACCCCCTCCCGTCAAGGGAGGGGGGATTTTAGAGTTCCCTCTCCACTCGTGGGAGAGGGTCAGGGTGAGGGGGCATATAAACTTATTTTTTGTTTTCACTCTAACTCTTACTGATCAGGAGCATATCTTGAAGATCGCCCTCGTTCGTAAAAATTACAGCCCATACGGCGGCGCAGAAAACTACCTGAAACTCGCTGCAAGGGGCCTTAAGGCAAAGGGACATAATGTATTTATTTTCAGTGCCGGTAACTGGCCAGATGATGTTTATGCTTTTTGCAGCGTTAAGACCCCGAATAAGCCATCCTAGCGCACATTTTATCAGGACATGTACAGGGCAGGCGATGGATGCCACAGGGAATGGCTGGGAAAACGCTCAATCTTAGAACCTTTTATTAAGAGAATGAGTTTTGCGCTCAACCCGCTTCATCTTACTTTGCTTTATCTTGAAAAACAATGTTTTTCAAATTCCAGGGTAATAATAGCAAATTCAATGATGGTAAAAAGCGACATAAAGAAACATTACTCAATACCTGACGAAAAAATTAAGGTGATCTATAATGGGGTGGACCTCAAGAGATTCTCCCCGCCTGAAAAGGAACAAAAAAAGGCAGAGAAAAATTCTCTGGGCATAAAAGAAGTAAAAGTGATCCTGTTTGCAGGGTCGGATTTCAAGCGGAAAGGACTGGGGACGCTGCTAAGGGCCGCTGCCTCTTTAGACATGACGGACAAAAAGATCATAGCTGCCGGAAAAGAACATCCCCATCAATACATTTCATTGGCAAAAAAACTCGGCATAGAAGATAAAGTGGTCTTCAGGGGGGCTGAACGGGATATGGAAAGACTGTACCGCATATCTGATGTCTTTGTTCTTCCGACCGTCTATGACCCTTTCAGCAATGCCACGCTTGAGGCAATGGCCTCAGGCCTGCCGGTTGTAACAACATCGTCTAACGGCGCTTCTGAACTTATTGAAAACGGCGTGCAGGGCTTTGTTATTAATGACCCTTTGGATGCTGATTCATTTGCCGGGGCTGTCTCCAAAACTCTCAAGCAAAGTGATGAAATGGGCAGGCAGGCACGGATTAAGGCAGAGGGTTTTTCTATTGAAAAGGCGGTTGATGAGATTATAGGGGTCATATCTGAACTTACTAATGCGGTATAGATAAAACCGTTTGGGTGTCATTCCAGCTTGTCTGGAATCTTTCTTGAAGAATAATAGCCCTGGTTATTCATGAATTTACAGGACAGTGCAGGTGTGGAGAAAAAACATCTTGAAAGCGATATGATTTTGAAAACATGTCCGGATATCTGTTCTTTACAGAATGTATTTTTACAGTTTTCGCTAAGGTATCGCACAATATGTTTTTTATCCACACCTGCACTGAATTCATGACAAATGTGGGATAGAAGATTAAGAGCATGGAATTTAAAAACATCAAGAAAATCCTCGTAATAAAATTCAGGCACATCGGCGAT
>JACQXH010000056.1 GCA_016208845.1 Nitrospirota bacterium
GGTTTTCTCAAAGGCTTAAGGGACAGGAAGTTTGATATGACCGTAGATCTCACAGGCGGCGACAGGGCCGCCATTGTCTCATTTATTTCAGGAGCAAGATACAGATTGGCCGGTGATCCCGGCAATAAGGGTTTTGCCGGCAAGAGATTTCTTTATACCCATATCGCGGATATCGATAAACAAAATCACATGGTGATGCAAAACCTGGATGTAGTCAGACAATTTGGAATATCGACTGACAATTCAGATGTTGATTTCTACATTCCGGAAGAGGTCAGATTGTCGGTAAGGGAAATTTTCAGGGAAAATCATATAAATGACATCGACACTATTGTACATGTGCATCCGGCCTCCCGCTGGATGTTTAAGTGCTGGAAGGATGATTACATGGCAGATATCATCAAGTGGTTGATTGACAAAGGGGCGAAGGTCATTATCACATCCGCTCCGGACATTGCGGAGATTAAAAAAGCAAAGAGAATTCTTTCTTTCGTCTCCTCACGCATTACTCATCACGCGTCACATGTTTTAGATTTATGCGGCAAGACCACAATAAAAGAACTCGCCGCAATTTCAGAGGCATCCGGCCTTTTCATCGGGGTCGATTCTGCTCCAATGCATATTGCAGCGGCAGTAAAGACGCCTGTTATTGCGCTTTTCGGGCCGACAGGAAAAGAATGGACGCCCTTCGGTCACGGGCATATCGTTATTTCAAAAGAAATGTCCTGCAAGCCGTGCCAGAAGGGAAGGTGCGAAGGTTTTCAGATGAGGGAATGCATGGAGGCCATCACCCCGGAGGACGTTAAAGAGGCTGTATTGAGGATATTAAAGAGATAACCTGGTCCCTCTAAAAAGGGTTATTTGATCCTGTTGATCCTTCTTGCGATATTATTATAGACCTCCCACAGCTTTCTATGCCTGTTGACATCAAGAACATCCCTGATGTCTCTTTTGCTTCCTATCCACAAACCATGACTCTTAGGCCGGTAATTCTCAAACATAATTTGATAGTCATAGAGCCTGAGGGGCTCATGATAATGCTTTCTGTTGGCGTCATGAAGCACCACAACACCTCTGTCGCTGACAAGATCAAGGGCCTTGATCAAACAATCTTTTCTTGCCCTGCCGTCAATTAATATAAAGTCAAACTTCCCGAATCGCGACGGATACTCAATATAGCTTTTCAGATCATCATATGATCCATCATTGTTCGGATCGGTCCATGGCATATGATCCGGCTGTTCGTTAAATATCTCGACATCCGGATTCCTGTTCATATCCCTGACCTTCTGTGCCCAGTCCTTGTCGTGCTCCACTGACAGCCACTTTGAATTGTTTTTTAAAAATAACGGGAAATAAAGCGTGCTGTACCCGCCGCCCCATTCCAGGCATTTATCAGGCCTCAGATTCATCAGAATATCTTCAATGATTTCTATCTCCCTGTATTTCATCAGGGGCTTGATAGTTATTTTATTGAAATACTTATTAAGGAGCCTGCTCCTGTATTCCTTGTATTTTTGTCTCACTATTGCTTGCATAATGCTCATGATATCTTTCTCCTATTACTACCGGGGATATGCCTTCCCATGGCAATCTTTATCGTACTGCAAGGCGACATCTTAACCTGAAAATATATTTCAGGAAACCACTGAGCGCACAGAGTTAACAAAAGAAGTTGAGAGGATAAGAAGTTATGAAGTTGAGAAGAGAAAATAACTATTTTTTCTCCCATCTCATTAACCTCCCAACTTCTCATCTTCTATCTCCCTCTGTGTCCTCTGTGGTTTCTGGTATTATTTGGGTCAATCGTTTGCAAAGATTTATCAATGAATATATTATACGTAAATCACAATTGTCCATATTCAATACGGGATTCCTGCTGTGAAAAAAATAAAAGATTTTAAAATTGCAATAAAAAATATCCTTCTCATACGGCGTAACAACATCGGCGATATGATCGGCGTTATACCTGTTTTCAGGTCTGTCCGGAAGGAATTTCCACAGGCGCATATCACTGTTCTGGCTGACAGCACAAATGCAGGGATCATCAGGGGAGCATCATTCATAGATGACATACTGATATATGAAAAAGGTTCAGGGATCTACAGGAGCAAATATCTTAATTACTGGAGGCTTTTTCAGAAAAATAAGAGAAAATTTGATCTTGCCATAGGACTGAAACGGGGCTTTTCCTCAACAATGGCGGCAATTATCGCGCTTAGCAGGGCCGGAATACGGGCCGGATGCGTGCCTGAAAAATGGCATCCGCTTCAGCACTGCTATAATTTGCCAATAGAAGGATGCAGCAAATGGGGTGCTGTCAGCCATATTGACGCATTTCTCGAATTAATAAAGACCATAGGCATAGAGAACACGGTCAAGGACATAAGCATAGAGATCACTCCGGACTCAAAGGCAAAAGTGAGAGGCTTTCTTGAAGGCATAAAGGTTCCTGCCGGCAAGAACAAAGTCATTTTCAATATAAGCAACAATAAGCCTGAAAACACATGGCAGCAGGGCAGGTTTATAGAGTTGGGCAATATGCTTTATAAAAAATATGGAGCAGTGATCATAATCACCTCAACCGGGCCTGATATGGACAAGGCGTTGGCTCTCTGCAAACAAATGGACGGCGCTGCATTTTATTTTCAAACGCCCAAAGTCATGGATTTTGCCGCGCTTGCAGCTCAATCAAACCTCCTGATCTGCGGCGAAGGCGGCGCCATGCACATCGGTTCTGCTGTGGGCGTCCCCACTATATCGCTCTGGGGCAGTCAGAGGCCGCGCAAATGGATGCCTTACGGAGAAAAACAATATGTCATCATGAAAAATGAGCATGTCAATTCCATTTCTGCGGAAGATGTCTACGGCGCTGTCAGGGAAAACAATATTTTATAATGAAGCCTTCAAAGAAAATTAAAATTCATTTCCTTAAGATGATCTCACGCATTGCCGATGTTTTACATTTATCAAAAAAATATATTTCGGATACGCACCAAAGATGTCTGATAATCAGCACAACAGGCATAGGAGACACTTTATGGGGAACCCCGGCAATCAGGGCCTTGAAGGAAAAGATCCCCGGTGTTCATCTTTCAGTGCTTACGAATGTAAATGGCGAAGAGATCCTCAGGCAGAATCCGTTCATAGGCAGGATATTGGTATTCAGGAAGGAAATTTCCAATATCTTATCTCTCCTCAAAGAGTTAAGAAGAGCTCATTTTGATACTGTGATCGTCTTTCACGCTACTGACAGAATAATATGGTTAATGGCACATCTGACAGGCGCAGGCAGGATCATCGGCAGCAGACGGCACAGCAAGGAAATGGATTTTATTATTACCCATGCCGTTGAAATACATCATAACACTCATGCGATATATGCGCGGCATTTGCTGATTAAAGAGTTAGGTGTAAAATCTGATCTGAATAAAATTGAAATGTTCCTTGCTGACAATGATAGAGGTCGCACTGAAGGCTTTTTAGAACAGGCGGGAATAAATAAAAATTCATTTATTATCGGCCTGCAGCCGGGCGCTGCAAAATGGTACAAACGGTGGCCCGAGGAAAATTTTATTAAGCTTGGGAAGCGCCTTTCTGACATAAGAGACGAAGTTAAGATTATAATAACCGGGGACAGCAAAGAAAAAGAATTAGCGCAGAGGATCGCTGAGAAGACTGGCGGCATTTCACTTGCGGGCAGGTTAAGTCTGCGGGAGATCTCTGCTGTGATCGGGAGATGCGGTATTTTCATCACGAACGATACAGGGCCGATGCATATTGCGGCAGCCCTGGGAACGCCGACGGTCGCTCTTTTCTCAGCTACCAGCAGGGAAAACATTGAGCCTTATCGATCAATTAGTACATTTGCGGCCATATCAAAGCCAAAACCCTGCGAAAAGTGCATCTCAAAGGCGTGCACCGATCCTGTTTGCATGGAACAGATAAGTGTCGAAGAGGTATACGAGGCAGTTAAAAAAAAGATTTTTTTAAATTTGAGATCATAGGATACAAGTGGTCATAAGTAATAAATCAAAAATTAAATAATAAGAATCAAAATGACATATTAAAATGCGAAAATGATGATTATATTGCGGATATTTTTAAATTTTGCTTTGTAATTTTGCGTTTTGATTTTTTAATCTTTAATTTAGCTCCTTAAACCCGAAAATTACATTTTAAATTATGACAAATCGAAAACTGACAATCCTCCACACTGAGGCCTCAAAGGGCTGGGGCGGTCAGGAGATAAGGGTATTTCATGAATCCCTGAGGTTGACCGCGCTTGGCTACAAGGTTGTGATTGCCTGCCAATATGGGAGCAAGCTCTCTGAAAATGCCCGGAAGGCAGGGCTTGCTGTGAGTATCGTCCGCATGGAATATCCCATCGCTCTATTTGCCGTCATGAAGTTTCTCAAAATTGTAAGGGATGAGAAAGTTGATATTGTCCATACTCACAGCTCAAAAGACAGCTGGCTTGCCGGCATAACAGGCCGCATAGCAGGCATACCTGTTGTGCGCAGCCGGCATCTGTCAACGCCTGTGGGGCAGAACCGTCTTACTTCATTTGTGTACAGCCATCTTGCTGATATTATCATTACGAGCGGCATGCATATAAGGAATGCATTGATAACGAGAAACCGGATAGAACCTGAGAAAATTGTAAGCATACCTGCCGGGGTGGATACGGACATATTCAATGCAAATATCAAAGGAGACAAGATCCGAGCCGAATTTCATCTCGAGAATTCATATCCAATTGTGGGTTCTGTCGCCATATTAAGGCACTGGAAAGGCCACCGGTTTTTTCTTGAGGCCGTGCCGCAGGTGCTTGCTTTTCTTCCCGAAGCAAAGTTCATTATTGCAGGGGACGGCCCGCAGTTCGATAATCTTAAGCAGCAGGTCGCCGGACTTGGGATAGAGAAGAATGTGATAATGACAGGCTTCAGAAATGATGTCCCTGAGATAATGGCAGCTTTAGATATGTTCATTCTGCCTTCAATTGCATCAGAAGCAACATCGCAGGTCATTCCTCAGGCGCTCGCGATAGGCAAGCCGGTAATTGCGACAGACGCAGGCGGGCTCTCTGAGATCATTGAAGATAATGTTACAGGACTGCTTATCCCCCCGAAAAATCCTGACGCAATTGCAGGTGCTATTCTGAAGATGGCGAAACATAAAGAACAGGCAATGGAAATGGCTGCAAGAGGACGGGAAAAGATACTCAAGGGCTACACATTTGATCATATGATCAACAGCACCATCGCGGTCTATAACCGTGTTATGGAAAAAAAGAGTGAAAAAAATTAAAAAACAGATTATCTTATTCAGATAGTATTCATCATTTTACGGGTTAGAGAGTCTATAATGGATAAAAAGATGCGCATAGGCGTTTTTGCAGATAAAGGCATGGGCAAATGGCTTGTCCAGTCATTTGAGCCGCTGTCAGGAATGGCGGATATAACGCTTTTCATCCCTGAAAATAATAAGCATGACCCGTCAAGCTTTTATCTCCCGAAACATTTACTCACACACAAGCATGAAACATGGCTTTCGATAAAAAATATGGGACGTTATATTAATCGCTGGCGCATTGACAATGAGAAACTTACGCGGGTGGATTTTTATCCTTTTTCACTGGCTGAACATTTTGCTTCACATAAGTACGATGCAATCCTCACAAAGGCGGACCGCTCACTTTATACCCTGTCATCTCTCAAGGATAAATTTGGGTATAAACTGATCTACCGCTATCCTTTTACCCTCCCATTTACCCATATATTCGACAAGAGAAGCGAATTCGCAAGGCGAAAATCCTTTGACAGGATAGACCATTTTATCTGCATATCTGATACAGCCAGAAAAAATCTGGAATTTGAGGGAATTGCGTCATCGAAGATCGATGTGGTGCATAACTCTGTGGACCTGTCTTTTTTTTCTCCGGGTAAAAAAGATACCGCGTTGATGGATAAACTCAGAATATCAAAACAGGACAAGGTGATACTGTTCGTGGGAAAATTAACATCATGGAAAAATCCCTTCACGCTTCTCTATGCTTCAAAGATACTCAAGAATAAAGGCCTGCCGGTAAAACTCATTCTGGCGGGACAAGGCGCTCAAAAATCAAACCTGCAGAAGACAGCCGCACTGCTCGGTCTGACGGAAGACATAATATTCCTCAACTTCGTCGAAAACACCGAGCTCAACCGGTATTACAGATTGGCAGACGTGTTTGTAATGCCGAGCATGACGATACTCACTTGGGAGGATCAATTCCCGTTCGCAGTTGTTGAGGCTATGGCTTCAGGACTGCCTGTTGTGGTCACAAACAGCGGCGGTATGCCGGAGCTCACAGGCGATGCCGGAAGAATTTATCCGCAGGGCAACTACCATGACCTTGCCGGGCATTTATATGAAATTCTCTCAGATGAACGAGTTGGGAATACTATGTCCGTCAGATCGAGGAAGCGCGCCGAAGATATGTATGATAATAATAAGAACAGCATGAAGATATATGAAACATTCAAGAAGGTAGTCCGGAATTAACTAAATTTTCTGAAGAAAGAACATCATGAATAATATCGAGAGCGAACAGGGCATTCTGTATGTTGCTACAGGGAAGCAATATGTGTTGGAAGCAAATATCAGTGTTGGCTCTTTAAAAAAAGTTATGCCCGATGTGAAAACATGTCTTGTTACAGACGGAGCGTCGAAAACTCTTTCCTCTGGATATGATAACGTTATTATCCTCTCAAACCCCTCTTTTAGTTACAAGGATAAAATATCAGGCATGCTGCTGAGCCCATATAAACGGACAATTTTTCTGGATACAGATACATATGTTATTGAACCGTTAGGCGACTTATTTAATTTGCTGGAATACGTTGATTTTGCAGCAGCGATGGAATATGGCCGCTCGGCGTTCAGCGCAGATAGAGTACCCGAATCTTTTCCAGATTTAAATACAGGGGTAATTTCTTTTATGAACATAGAAGAAGTACGTGATTTATTGGACAGATGGAGAATTATAAATGAAGAATTCGACAAAGCAGAAATTAAAATTCACGATCAGCCCGCTTTACGAAAAGCATTATGGGAATCAAAGATAAGATTTTCAGTCTTGCCGCCTGAGTATAATGCAATATTCCGGTATCCTCTTACGTTGATGAATAAAGCGAAAATCCTTCACGCAAGGACAAACATTAAGATTTTTAAAGATGCAGAAAAGAAGATTAATAATAAATTAGGCAAACGCCTTACAATGTGGAATGGCTACACTATTGATGTCTTAATGCGTCGTAAAGATTTGTCCAGATATTCTATTCGGGGTATTTTGAGATTCATCATCTTTCGTACTTTTGCGGAATTAAACAGGTTTATTAAGTAGACAGGCGTTTAAAACGGTATTGTATTAATTGCAATTAGCCGCGATGTTGTTAATAGTCAGTAATTTAATAAAAAAATGATCAAAAACATCTTAATTCTCGATACCGGCAAAGAATGGGGAGGCGGAACCAACAGCCTTCTTGCACTCCTGAAAAGGATAGACAGGACAAATTTTAAATTTACCGCTCTTTTCTATGATAACTACGAAATGCCTGGCAAGTCCGATATTAAAACAGAGATCGAGAAGCTCGGCGTGGATTTTATTTTGTTGAAAAGGAGGCCCCTGCCTTCAGCAGTGAAAATACTAAAGGAACTATCGAGGGTATCCTTTTTTTTCAGCAGAAAATTAAGAAAGCTTTCTGTCTTCAGGCTTGAATATTTTTTCAGGATTAAAAAAGACGCTGATGACATCGAAAAACTTATAAATAAATTGGAGATAGCCCTCATTTACATGAACAACCAGCCGTCCACAAATCTTGAAGGGATCATGGCGGCGCACAATGCGGGGATAAGGTCGCTGCTTCACAGCAGGATCGAAACAGACCTGAATTCATTTGAAGTTAACACCGTAAATAAATGGCTGACAAAGATGATATGCGTATCAGAAGGCGTTAAGGACTATTTCATAAGGCAGGGCGTAGAACCGTCAAAATGCGTTGTCGTACATAACGGGATAGATATTAGCACAACTCCGGCTATTTCACCTGATAAAATAAGAGAGGAATTTGGAATAAAAGAAGATGAGGTAGTTATCGCAGCAGTGGGCTCTCTTGTAAAAAGAAAGCGATTTAATGATCTGATAAAGGCGATATCATACATCAGGGGTCAGGGGTCAGGGGTCAGGGGTCAGATAAAGACAGAAGAGACTGGGGGTCAGGTCGATATGACTCGCTCCCAAGGGTCCAGGGGCAAGGGGCAAGGGTTGGGAAGCAAAGCAAATAAAATTAAATGCATAATTGTCGGGGAGGGGCCGGAAAGAGACCGCCTTCAAAAAGAAATAGAAAAAAATAATCTTAACGGCGTTATTATCCTTGCAGGCTTTAAGGCTGATGCCATATCTTACATAAATGCAATGGATATATTAGTTCTGCCTTCTGAAAGAGAGGGATTACCGCGGGTAATATTAGAGGCCATGCTTATGGGAAAACCGGTGGTTGCGTCAAGGATCGCAGGGCCGGCAGAACTTGTTGTAGACGAACAGACAGGCTTCTTATTTAAAACAGGCAGCATCAAAGAGCTGGGCAGCCACATATCAAACCTTATATCATCTCCTGCCCTGCGGAAAAACATGGGTGAGGCAGGCAGAAAGCGGGTCACTGAGAACTTCTCGATCGGAAAATATGTCGATGCAGTTGAAAAGATCCTTGCAGAGGTTGCAGGATGATATATGTGCTGTTCTCTTATATTCTTTATCCGTTTCTTCACATTATTGCATCGTTGAGGAAAAACCCTGCGGTTAAAAAAATTCTTGTAATACAGACGGCAAAGATTGGAGATATGGTATGCAGCACCCCTGTGTTCAGAGAGATAAAAAAGCAATACCCCTCTGTTTTCATTGCAGTAATGGGAGACCCTTTAAGTCAGTCTGTTTTAGATAATAACCCGCACATAAATGAATTCATATCTCTGAGGAACGAAGATACAAAAGGCTTTTCAGGCAAATTAAGTGTAGCGAATAACCTCAGAAAGGGGCATTTCGACATTTCCATTTCCCTTCAGCCAAATGTTGCAAACAATGTTATTCCATTATGGGCCCTGATTCCCAGACGATACTCACTTTTCCCAAATTTCTACGGACTCACATTTAGATGTTCTTCTCTGCTTAATACACTGAATGTGCCGCATGTTCTGCAGCAGAGCATAGTTGATACATATTGCATGCTTCTGAATAGTATAGGGGTTTCCACAGGAGAAGGCAGCTCAAAGCTTGAACTGCACCCTTCGCGCAGGGCAATAACTAAAGTGGAAAGCTTTTCAAAACAGGCCGGGGTTCAGAATGATAAACTCATTGGAATAGCGCCTGCTTCAAAAAATAAAATTAAAGAACTTGACCCGCATACATTTGCTGAGATAGCTGATAGAATTCAGGAGGCATACAATTACAAAGTAGTATTAATAGCAGGCCCTGATGACAGGAATATTGTCGATAAAGTTAAAAAATATATGGCGTCTGACCCGATTGACAGCTGCGGAAAATTCAGTTTATCCGAACTATCTGCTCTATTGGAAAGGCTTTCTATTTTTATCGGAGTCGACAGCGCCCCGCTCTATATGTCCTTGGCAATGGGAGTACCGTCAATCAACATAGCCGGGCCCTGCTCCGTGAGTGACAGGCCGCTTGGCGGCAAGACGATTATATTACAGAAGAAATTACCATGTGTTCCTTGCACTTATACATTCTCCACAGCAGAAAAGTGCGCAAAAGGTGACAGGGAGTGTATTGCATCGATATCAGTAAATGAAGTCATGGAAGCAGTAAATAAAATATTAGAGAAGGATAACAAAAAGATATGAAGATCAATAAACCCGACAATGCAGCGCATATCCTGGAAAAAATAATTCATATATCTTTGTCAACATGTCTCATTTTTCTCATATTCCCCCGTTTTACAACATTAAAGGATATTTTACTATTGACCTCTGTGTTCTGCTGGGTATGGCTGGGATTGAAACACAATGGATCATTTTTATCTAAAGACAGAACAACCATTTCATTGTCTTTCTTTGTAATAATTGCCTTTATTTCGTCAGTTGCAGGGGTCGAGCCATTAGAAAACCTGAGACGATTTAAAGGAGAGATTATTGTGCCTTTCCTTCTTTTTTTAATTATATCCTCAATGTACCGGGATAAGGTAAAAGCCCTTGATCTTCTCCGTGCCCCGGCTGTCGCATTCGCTATGTATACCATATATGTTTTAATTAATTACTTGCTCAATTATGACGTCACAACATTCCTCCATAAAAATATCAGGGAAATGAAAATATTTGACAGTTATCCGCAAAGAAGCATCACATTATTCCCGATAACAGTGGGTATATTTCTATCCATGAAAAATAGATCAAAATATTTGTTATTAACCGCAGCTGTGCTCGGATTTACAATTATCGCAGCATATAGCAGTTTTACCCCTCTGGTTTCAGCCCTATCTGTGTTATTGCTTTGTGCAGTATTTGTACAGCCTGAGGCGTATAAGATTGCACTGAGGACTTCTATGGCTGGTATTGTTGTCTTAATAATCATTTTAGCCATGTTCAAGATAGA
>JACQXH010000057.1 GCA_016208845.1 Nitrospirota bacterium
TGTTCTGAGAATGAGAGAGGCCGACAAGGTAGAGAACATGCTGAGAAAGCATTTTCACATGAACATAGTCTGTGTCGATGCGTCAAAAAGATTTTTGGATAAACTGAAAGGCGTTTCCGACCCTGAGAAAAAGAGAAAGATCATCGGCAATGAGTTTATAAGGGTTTTCGAAGAAGAGGCAAAGAAAATAAAGAGCGCAAAATATCTGGCACAGGGTACGTTATATCCTGATGTAATAGAGAGCACGTCGTTCAAAGGGCCTTCAGCTACTATCAAAAGCCACCATAACGTCGGCGGACTTCTGAAGGTCATGAAGTTACAGCTCGTTGAACCTTTGAGGGAGCTCTTTAAGGATGAAGTAAGGGTCCTTGGCAGAGAGCTGGGCATGCCTGATGAGATCATCGGCCGTCATCCGTTTCCGGGCCCCGGACTGGCGATAAGGATAATCGGTGAGGTCACAGAACAGCGGTGTGATATTCTGAGAAAGGCTGACGCGATAGTCCTTGAGGAGATCAAAAAGGCAGACCTTTACAATGAGATATGGCAGGCATTTGCAGTACTGCTTCCGATTAAAACAGTGGGGGTAATGGGAGATGAAAGGACATATGAGAATGTCGTTGCCTTCCGGGCAGTGAAAAGCGTTGACGGCATGACCGCCGACTGGGCCCGTATCCCCTATGGTGTCCTCGGGAATATCTCAAACCGGATCATCAATGAGGTAAAAGGCGTAAACAGGGTCGTCTTTGATATAAGCTCAAAACCTCCGAGCACGATCGAGTGGGAATAAAAAAACCGTGATGGGTAATGCGTAACAGGCAGAAAACGACCCCAGAGATTGGCTCACAAAGAAGAGTAAAAATATCTATAGTGTGTCATTCCCGCGTAGGCGGGTATCCAGATTTTGTGTTTCTGTGACAATATGTCCCTGGATGTAGTAATCGAGAAACACGAAGATATATGAAGGACTGGATTCTCGATGCGAGTCTTCGCCGAGTCGCTTCGACCGGCTTAATCCCGATGCTTCGGGACGGAATGACAGACTCTATTTTCGGAGCAATGAACAGGCAGAATTCGTCACTAATAATATTTTGTATTGTAGCTTTTATGGCATCAATCTTATTTTGCAGCAATGTCTCAGCCATCCGCCACACAAACGTTCCAAACATGCTGCCGCCTCCAAGGCCGCCAAAACAATCTGAAGTATCTGCGGTTGATGCATCTTTTTATAAATGGGAAAGCAGGGACGTGATAGAGGCGTTCATCGACAATGGGATAGAGATCGAGGACATTAAGATAGGGATAACGATGGACCCGCTCTCACCGCACGAAGGCACAATATTCCTGATGCCTTCTCACGGAAAAGATGTAGGAGGATACATTTCAAGCTATGACTCAAAGGATGAACTTGAAAGGGCCAGAGAGTACTACACCAAAATGAATAAAAATCCTGAAGCACCTGCCTGGCGGATATTCGGAAGAGACAATATCCTTGTCCTTATCAGCGGAAAAGTGCCTGAAGAAAAGTCGCGGGAGTATGAAAGGGTGTTAAATACACTCGGCAAAAGATAAGATGAGTTAAGCCGGTCAGGTTAATTAGCTTTTTAGTCTGTAGTCTGTTAGCTGAACGGCTAAATACCTATAGACTATCGCCTTCTAAAGTATCGGCAGATAACGATCTATCTCATAAGGATGGATCCTTACCCTGTAGTTGTCCCATTCCAGTTTCTTGCTGATAATGAAATTGGTGAAGATGTGCTCTCCCAGTGCCTTGCGCAGCATTTCGCTTTTCTCCGCTATCTCTACGGCCTCTATCAGACTTCCGGGCAGAGACTTTATCCCGAGCTTGTTTTTTTCTTCATCGCTCAGGTGGTAAATATCTTTTTCAACAGGTTCGGGAAGATCATAGCCTTTCTCCATGCCTTCCAGTCCTGCCGCAAGCATGACCGAGAACGCAAGGTACGGGTTGCATGCCGGGTCAGGAGAGCGGAGTTCGATCCTTGTCGCTTTCTCCTTGCCGGGCTTGTATAAAGGCACTCTCACAAGCGCCGAGCGGTTCCTTCTCGCCCATGCGATATATACAGGGGCCTCGTAGCCCGGAACAAGCCGCTTGTATGAATTGATCCACTGGTTGCATACTGCGGTTAACTCCGGCGCATGTTTCAGAAGTCCTGCGATATAACTTTTGGCTATGTCAGAAAGAAAATATTTATCATTAGCATCGAAAAAGGCATTCTTGTCACCTTTAAATAGCGACTGGTGTGTATGCATGCCGCTTCCATTCTGCCCGAAGATAGGTTTTGGCATAAAGGTGGCGTAACATCCATATTTAGTCGCCACCTCTTTGACCACAACTCTATACGTCATAACGTTGTCAGCCATCGTGAGTGCATCCGCATACTTGAGATCGATCTCATGCTGTGACGGAGCAACCTCATGATGTGAATACTCTACCTTGATCCCCATGTCTTCGAGTGTAAGCACAGTTTCCCTTCTCAGGTCACTTGCGGCATCCAGTGTCGTAAGGTCAAAATATCCGCCCCTGTCCAGCAATTCAGTGCCCTGATCGTTCTTGAAATAGAAATATTCAAGCTCAGGCCCCAAATAAAAAGTGAAACCTTTTTCCTGAAGCCTGGCAAGGTTCCTCTTTAATGCGTAACGCGGGTCACCCTCATACGGTGTGCCGTCAGGATTAAGTATGTCGCAGAACATCCTCGCAACTGCCTGCTCTTTGGGGCGCCACGGGATCATCTGAAATGAAGTGGGGTCCGGCCTTGCTATCATATCGCTTTCGTCGATCCTTGCATATCCCTTGATAGATGAACCGTCAAAGCCCATACCTTCTTCAAATGCGGCCTCAAGCTCCTCTCTGGTGATCGCGAAACTCTTTACCTGTCCAAGGATATCAGTAAACCAGAGCCTGATGAATTTGACATTATTCTCTTCCACCAGCTGTATTACGTGCTTCTTGTCCTTTGGCTTTTCCATATGCTTCTCCTTTGCCTGAATGTTATTGTGAATGGAGCATCCCGTAGATGAAACAATTATACATCATAATATCAGGAGCCTCAATGATCTAAGAGAGAATGAATCCTGAATAATACAAGGCCGTACAACGTGCTTCGCCCCGCGCAAAAGACAAATTGGGAATAAACCTGAACATCGTACTACGCACCCCGCACATAGATGCGTACCCGGTTACTGCTTGTCCTTTACGATGTACGAAGCATAAGGCACTGAGGATCTATTACATGACATGACATGAACTGCAAAGTTCAACAGAGTTCTTTCGAAGAAGATTTACTATATTGCCGCCATGGGGAAAATGACAGGTTACGCAGGTAATAATGTTCCCTTCTGATAGTGGAAGATCACTGGCTACCTTGTAACCTCTCTTCCCCCAAACCCTGACATCAACAGGATGAGACTGTTTAGGCTGGTGGCATTTCCTTACACACTCATCGATGCCTGTTTCACGATCAGTTTTCAATTCTCCCCTGAAATGCCCCTTGCTATCATTAAGAACTGCTCCCCATTTACCTAAACCTTCCATCGCAATATGACATTCCCTGCAATTTTTAATTACCACATCAGAATGCTGAAAGGGATAAGAATATATTTTTAAATACAATTCATTGTGACATTCCTCGCATCCCTTTTCATTTGCAAAAGAAGGCTGATCCAGAAGAGATAGAGTGAGCAAGATAAGGCAAATATGCATAATGATTGACGGCATAGTCTTATATTTATAGTCACGCTATAGTATACGGCATTATAACAAATAACTTTACGTTAATTTCAAGGATGTACTAAAAAAACATTTACATTTGTTTGTGTTATCGCGATAAGTTCATTTGCCGGGCCTTAAAAAATGCAATTCACCACAGATGTTTAAGAATCTTGGAAATTGTAATTTGTAAATTTGAAATTTTAAATTTCCCGCCTCGGCGGGTCCGCCTGTGGCGGAAAAACCTGATTTTCCAAATTAAAATTTACAAACTCTATGCCTCTGTGCTCCCTGCCTCTGCCGATAGGCAAATCCGTGTTCATCCGTGGCTAAATACTCTCTATGCTCTGCGGTTTCCTGATTATGCGATAACGTTCCCGCAAAGTCCTGAATCTGAAAGCAAGCGCCGAACAAATTGTAAACACCGCCACAGCTCCAAGTATCACAGCAAGGCGTATCCACGGAGCGCCTGCGGCCTGACGCATTTTTGCAAGGATCAGCAGTGTTCTCACCCACTCCAGCGCCCCGATGACAAGGACTGCTTGCACCAGCCTTGCAGCCCACGGCTTTCTTATCAGCAAAATAAACAAAACAGCCGCAGAGATCAATACCAATACTGTCTGGCCTGCTCTAAAGAAATGGGCTACTAAAAGAAGTGTGCTAAGAAAAACCGGAAGCAGCTTAATAAAATTCATGGCAATTCTCCCATTTTTTCAATAACACCGGTCACTCCGTGTCTTAAGTTTTCAATATGTTCCATGAATACCGCTTTTTCTTTATGACCCATAAATACGGCAGCCAATTCCGTGAACTCAGAGCCTCCGGAAATAAAATGTTCCTCATTTAATCGCATACATGTCTCGAGCGTCCTCAAATATCTGTATGCGCCCAAAAGCATTCCCCCATCCGCAATGCTGATGATCCGGCCTTTCATAAGGCGCCTTATCGCAGAAAGAGTATCCTGCACCATGACCTCCGGCATTATCGCAGCATTTTGAAGCTGAAGCCACTGTATAATAAATTCTATCTCTCCTATGCCCCCGGGGCCGAGCTTTATATCCATACCCTTTGATTCGTGGGAGAGTTCTTTTATTATCCTCAGCCTCATGGCCCTGACATCATCTATTTTTAACTCCACTCCCCTTTTTACGATGATTTCCCTTGTCATATCTGCAAATGCCCGTGTCAGCCTTTTATCGCCTGCTACAGGCCTTGCCTTGACCAGGGCCTGGATCTCCCAAGGATGAGCGCTTTTAAGATAATAATCCCTGTACCCCTCCATATCATTTAAAAGCACACCCTTTGAACCATCCGGCCTGAGCCCCATATCCACATTATAAAGCCGTCCCTTATCTGCATACGAGGTGAGGCCTTTTATTATTTTTTCTGCGATCTTAATACCATCCGGGATTTCGGATAGAAAAATCATATCAAGGTCTGAACCGAAGGTTAATTCCCTGCCGCCCAATTTACCCAATCCGATTACACTGAATCCGCCGGCCTGGCAGGCTCCCTCTGTCCTGATTTTAAGCACTGCTTCTGCAAGGTGCGACATATATCTTGTAAGGTTGATGACATTTATGACTTTCATCAGGAAAAAACTGCCGAGCCGGATATCTTCAGCGTTTTTATATTCGATCATTCCTGTTTCATGGCCGCCGGCGACCCTTTTCAGTTCTTCTTCTGTTTTGCTTAACGACTTTCTTATAACGCTTCCTTCGATCAGAAGATCAAGATATCTCGGACTGCTAAGAAAGAGCCTTGAAAGATATGTGCTGAGAGAAAATAAACTGATAATGCCGTCTTCCAATTCCCTCCTTTCCATAAAACCCGTGAGATATGTCTCTTTCATCCCTAATGTTGCAAACAAATTTTCAAGACCCTTGATAGCCCTGTCAGGACTTTCAGACTTCAATGCCTTTTCAAGGAGACGTGGCACGATCTTTCTTATTACAGTGCGCTCATGACGAGTCTTGAAGAGACTGAACTGCTCCCTTATTCCCTTAAGATTAACAAGTCCGGCAGGAGTATATTTTATGCCCCTGAAGGACAGGTATTCGGCAAGTTCATTATCGCTCAGATTGCCCTCAAGCAGTGAAAGCGCCTCTGCATAAACATCCTCCTCTGTTCCGAGCAGGGAGTTATACATATTTTTTGTCTTCATCCTCCTGACCCTCAGATCCGAAAGAAAGTTTTCCGCAGAGGTAAAGCCCATCAGTTTTCCCAAAGGGACCATGTCCTCGTTTGCAGCAGGCAGCGAGTGGGTCCTCAGATCATCCTTCATTTGAAGAAAATGTTCGAGTTTCCTGAGATACATGTAGTTGTCACACAGTGTCACGAGGTCTTCTTCGGGAATTATGCCAAGCCATCTCAGGGACTGGGCTGCATTGAGAAGCCTGTGTGTTCTCAGTCCTGTGTACTCATATCCATATATGAGCTGAAATGTCTGGATGAAAAATTCCGCCTCCATTATACCGCCGTATCCCCTCTTTATATCATCTTTTGAGAAAACTGAGTCTATCCGCTTCTTCAAGGCCTTTATCTCTTCTATCTCAGAATAATCAAGGGGCCTTCTCCAGACAAAAGGCTCGATCATCTTCATAAATTCCTTTCCAAGATGCATACTGCCGGAGACAGGCCGCGCCCTTATCATCGCCATCCTCTCCCAAGTGCGTCCCCATGTCTCATAATATGTGCGATATGCCGCGAGAGGGAGGGCGATGTCTCCTTTTTGTCCCTGAGGCCTGAGCCTCAGATCGACCCTGTAGGCAATACCATCCTCTGTGCTCTGTGAAAGGACCCGGTTGAAGACTTCCATGACCTTGCAGTAAAATTCATGATTGCTGAGCCTGTTTATTCTTACACCGGAAGGGCTCAGGACGCCTGAGGTATGCCCTTCTTCTGTGCCATAAACCGCCATCAGGTCAATGTCAGAACTGTAATTCAGCTCTTCACCGCCAAGCTTTCCAAGCGCAATGACAGCGAGTTCTTCAGACGAAGGCCTGCCAAATCTTTGAATGTTGCTCCTTAAAGAGTACTGAAGCGCGAAATCTATAACAGCCTCTGCCAATTGTGAGAGTTCGTCCATGAGAGCAGGCGTATCTGTTTCAGCCATTATGTTCCTCAGGGTAATTCTCAGGAGGTTCCTGTTCTTGAAAATTCTTAAATTCTTCATCATTTCCGGCGTATCTGCGTCTTCACCAGAGGAAAGACAGGCCCTGCCTTTTTCAAGGAGCAGGTCTTTGACAATGGGTTTTTCGATCTCCTCCAATGCGCTGAATAATTCATCAGGATGCGAGATGCAGAAATTAGCGAGAAAACGGCTGACGGCAAAGAGTCTTGAGATTTCCTTAAGATAAGGCAGGATAAATTCCCTGTCGGACAAAACCTCCGTTAACCTGAGCATACTGTTTTCCGTCCTCACGGGATCAGGTGTACTGCCTGAAATTTCTGTTATACGTTGATGTATTTCCTTATCAGAGGCCATAATATTTGATGAAACCACAGGGGTCACAGAGATTTAATAAAAAATTAATTTCTTTTGATTCCCGATGCCTTCATAATATAAACTAATAAATATTATATGTAAAATTACTATAGAAAGGGGCGCGGAGGGCCTTTTTGTATTTTTTCTCCGTGTTCTCTGTGGTTAAATATTTAACCGGAGGGTAAAGTCATGAAGATGATAGCCGCAGTTATCAAACCGTTTAAGCTCGATGACGTGAAAAAGGCGCTTAATGACGCAGGGGTTCAGGGGATGACCGTGACCGATGTCAAAGGTTTCGGCAGGCAGAAGGGGCACGTTGAACTCTACAGAGGAACAACGTATGAAGTGAATTTTATACCCAAGATCAAAATAGAAGTGGCTGTCCCGGATGAAAAGGCGGAGGAAATTATAAGGACAATAACGGAGACGGGAAGAACAGGGGAGATAGGCGACGGTAAAATATTTGTCTACGACCTTTTGGACATAGTGAGGATAAGGACCGGAGAAGCAGGTAAAGCGGCCGTTTGAATTTTATTGCTTTTTTTCTTCGCTCTTGCGAAGGCGGATCGTCTCCCGCTGCCTGTTCAGGATATATTTGGTGATCTCGTCCCTGACGTCATCACTCATATTGACGAACTGAAGCGACACTTCGAATGTCTTATCCTCTGCAGGCCTTACCCGCTTTACCTCTGCGTATGCAAGCACGGCAACAGGCGGATATGCCGGAAGGAGCATCTTGACCTCCAGGACATCATCAACCTTCACAGGATGCCCGACTGTACATCTTATGCCGGCAGCGCTGATGTTGACCGGCTTCTTCTGAGCTGACAACAGCCCTTCTCTTTCGAGCAAAAAATGGTTAATAAGGAAATCGAGCTTAATATTTATCTCCATCAACAGATCAGACTGCCTTAAATCGCTGACGCTCTCTGAAATATTTGGCGGGAGATGCTTGGACATGGAACTGTCGGCCAAATCCGATATCGACAGCGACCTTGAAATTTCTTGCAGTTTATCTTCGCTGGCAGGATTTATAATAAGAGGCACAACATCATCGATCCTGAAGAATTCTCTCTGGTCTTCACGGCTGTCCTTATCCTTCTCAGTCATGCAGTCCTGCCTGAAGCATAGTATTTACGATTTAATATATTCCCGGCCGGAGATTATTTTCTCCTTTAAGGTTTCCGCTTCATCCGCATTGATAATGCCGAGCTTTCTGAGTCTTTCGATCCGTTCGACATTATCCAGCTTTACCACAGTGTCATTGCTGCTGCCAAGAGTCCTTATGGTCTCAAGATTGCGGTATGTCTCCTTAAGGTGGCTTGAAAGCTCCTCATTGTCACGAATCAGTACCGCCCTCTCATAGGCGTTTCTCACCACCAGAAGCAGTTCCTGTATGACAAACGGCTTGAGCGCATAATCATATGCTCCTTCTTTAATTACCTGAAGTGTTGTGTCAAGTGTTCCATAAGCTGTAAGGACAACGACAGCAATTTTAGGATCGACCCTCTTTGCGTTTCTCAGCACCTCCATCCCGTCAGCTCCGGGCATTCTCAGATCAGTAATAACAAGCTTTATATCCTCAAGCCTTAAAAGTCTTATGGCAGCGAGTCCGTCATTTGCTACTACAACAGAATAACCATCCCCTGAGATGGCCCTTACTATAACGTCCCTCACTATCTCATCATCTTCGGCAATGAGAACCTTGAATTCTTTCTTGTCCACGTGCTAAAGATCCTCCTGTTTCTTTTTCAGGGCGCCTAAATTTTCAACATGACTGAATAAATGCTTTTCCCCTTATCTTTTTATCGGAACATGGCATATAAAACTTAAATTGAATTTGACCGCATATTACAGCAGGCAGAGATGACAGAAAAAGCTCTATTCGTCCGGCACGGCACGGATTCGTTTCGAACAACACCTTTGGTTATTTTTATAGTAACTGCTTTTAGCGGTTTGATTTTATACGGAGAATCTGACATTTATTTATAATTAAATCCCGTTGCTTTATAGAGGTTTTAATGGCATCTTTGCCTGCTGTCTGCCTGATTATTGCATTTTTTGGGTTAATTTATCCCGCCTTTCCTTTGCCATCTGATATTCATCTGAGGATGAAGGCAGGTAAACCAGCGCCTTATCATAATGCTCTAATGCTTTTGTTTTTTCACCATTTTCCCCAAGAGAAACTGCAAAGAAATAATGATCCCTGCCAAGCGCTGCCCGGTGATGACTCATCCTGAAAGCATAGGTCTTCAGTGCCCTGCCCCTCATGTCAATGGCATTCTTCCAATCCTGCCTTGCCTCATAAGTCCTTGATATAATATCGAACGGATCCATGCTGAGAGATAAAAGGTAACGTCTGTCAGACTCAGCTGCAGAATCATACTGTGATACGATATTTAAGCCTGTCCTGATAATTTCCTCCTGATACCTGCCCTCATCCCGCGAATAAAGGTCGAGAAGAAGTCCATTGAGAGGGATGGATCCAGAGTCAAGGCTCACAAGCTTCTCAAGCCCTTGCACTGTTGAAGAAAGGGTATATATGCCGCCCAAATAACTCCTTATATATTCCTCGGCCTCGTGCAACGAGTGCTTGCGTCCCAGCCAGTCTGCCGTCTTCCTGGCCAGTTCAGCAAGCCTGTCAGGCAGGTCTTCATCCGAAGTCCCGCTGAAAGTGAAAGACATGACCGGCGCCGGATCACTTTCTTCAATAATATAAGCATCCATTCTCCACTTTTTATTAAACCTTGTCAGATCTCCAAATAGTGAATAATCAGCAGACAGCGCTCTCCTTACCTTATGGATGATCTTCGGCTCCATCTTCCAGAGAATACCGCCTCTTTTTTCCCCGCCCTTCTTTTCGGCCCACATAAGTGAAGGTTCTATCTCATATATTTTTTCTTTTACTGTTTCCACCGGAATTATTTTTATAAATTCATATCTGGATAATTCCGCCTTCAGCACTGCAGGCATGCGCATATCGAGCGATTCAGATGCTATATCATTAAATGGAAAGATGGCCAGGCTCAGCAGGCCGGGGTCAATATCAGAGGGGTATAAAGGCTGCGGGAAAAAGATGGACAAACCTGATAATAAAATAAAGAAAAAAAGGAGATGGTCTTTTTGATGCCTGAAAATCAGATTTGATAATCTGCCCGATGCCACGCTTAATTTTAGAATATTATCGGAAAAAATGCATTTGAAAAACTGCAGGGCGCTCAGTAAACCAATTCCTTGACAAGACCATAATTCAGCCATATGATTTGAATAATACATAAATTGTGAAAGGAGAAGAACATGAATAAGTACGGCGCAGAGTTTTTTGGGACCTTTTGGCTTGTGCTTGGCGGATGCGGCAGTGCGGTATTGGCCGCTGTATTCTCTAACGTTGGCATCGGCCTTCTCGGTGTCTCTTTAGCCTTTGGCCTGACAGTATTAACCATGGCCTATGCGATCGGTCACATATCAGGCTGCCACCTTAATCCGGCGGTCTCCGTAGGCCTGTGGGCCGGCGGCCGATTCCCTGCGAAAGAACTTTTTCCATACATCATCTCTCAGGTACTGGGGGCATTGGCCGCAGGCGGAGTTTTGTATATTATAGCGACCGAGCAGGCTGGTTTTGATGTGTCTGCCGGCTTTGCTTCAAATGGTTATGGGGATCATTCACCCGGCGGATACTCGTTACCGGCAGCCCTTGTGACAGAAATAGTTATGACTATGATGTTCCTGATGATCATTTTGGGAGCAACTGATAAGAGGGCCCCGCAAGGTTTCGCGCCTATTGCGATCGGCCTGGGCCTGACCCTTATACACCTGATTAGCATACCGGTTACAAACACCTCAGTGAATCCAGCACGCAGTACCGGTGTAGCAGTTTTTGCCGGCAGCTGGGCGATCGAACAATTGTGGCTTTTCTGGTTTGCACCTGTTGCAGGCGCTATCATCGGAGCCTGGGTCTATCGATTCATTGGAAGAACAGAATAACTATAAGCCTTATCCGAATCTTTCCTTGAAGCCGACCAGCTGTTTGCCGCCTTCGGAAAGCCGGGGGTTCAGCTCATACTGGATCAGGTCAGAGAGGGTGACCCAGTCCTTATTCTCAAATGCTGCGAGCATCTCCTTGAAAATATTGAGTGCGTCGTCCCATACCGCGAGGAAGTCCGGAGAGATTTTCGGGTCTTTAAGATTGGTTATGCCGGAACGCAGTTCCCTTACAAAATCAAAGAACTGATTGAGATTATTTATCATCTCTGCAAATAAATTGAAAACCTTGTCAGACGGCTCGACCCTGAAGAGGTTGGCGCAGTCAAGCAGCCCTTTCTCTATTTCCTTAATGATTATTGCAGCCTCTGAAGTTGTATTAATGAGAACGGTTTTCAGATCCGTCTGTTTGCCGGTATCGCCTTCCATGGTCTGCCCCCTTTCTCCGGGAATATTTTCAACTGCCATATTGTACAATAATCCTGATTTTATTTGCACAAGATAAAAAAAGGGGGATCAGGCGCGGTTCACTGCCCGTGAATCAATACACTGGATCATTAATGATATGTGTTTTTTCAGGTCACTGTAAAGCATGCGCGTTTCTTCAGACATTGCGGCAAGGTCCCTGCCTTCAAGCCCTTCCTGCCCATATCTGAAAAGTATGAACAGCGGCTTGAGCGGCGGATGTGTATATCCTATGTTCTCTATCTCTTTTTCTATAACCGGCACATCTGCCCAGGTCTCTTTTATCCATGCAGTATCCGGGACCGGTTTCCCGGCCTCTAAGGCGATAAGCGTCAGTTTCGCAAGTCCTATTTCAGCGAGCCCCCTTAGCCTCAGCATGGCGTCAAACTCATCCTCCAGGTAATTTTTCGTATTCAGGGAACTCAGGTCATAAAATAAATGCAGTTTCTCTGCAAAATACCGGAAACCGTCATTCAGATCATTAACGTCTTCTTTATCAAGTATCTTCAGGCATGATTTTCTGTAGATATAACTGAAGAGCACCTCTTTATTCAGCCGTTTTTTTATGAGCGGCCTGTAATCGATCAGACCGTCATTTTCAAAAAATGACCGGTAAACCTGGACATCTCTCCACAGGGCAGAATTGTCAATGCTGCTGAAATCTTTCTCTCTTATCACTTTATCAACAAGGTCAAACAGATTATCTGTATTTATTACCTCCTTGCATATAGGGCGCTTGCAGTCTGTATTAAATCCGCAAGGGTAGCAGGGGACATCAGGGGCTATAACATAGTGCCCGTCGCCGTAAGGGCCTGTCTCCCTGAAATGAACGGATGCGAGGGAAATGTTGATGGTTGTTGTACCGACCGCAGTGGCAATATGAAGAGGGCCCGTGTCGTTGCTTATGAAAAGATCACACCTCTTGAGCAGGCCGGCCAGTTCATCAAGGTTTGTCTTTTCTATAAAGTTCAGGGGCCGTATCTTTGTTATTGACTCAAACTCATTGCCCAATTCCCTTTCAGAGCTTGAACCTGTAAGGATTATCTTTGCGCCGAAGGTTTCGGCAAGCCTGTCCGCCAGCCTTGCGAAAGACGCGGCCGGCCAGCGCTTGTCCTCAGCGCTCGCCCCGAGCTGAAGGCCGATAAGCAGATCACTGTCCCTGATCCCATGCTCGGCCAAAACAGTCCTTACCCAGACGTTTATCTCTTCTGAAAGATGAAGCGCAAGCCCCTTTTGGCATGGCATGACCTCAGCCACTTTAACATGCATGTCGCACAGGTGAAAAGGGTTGTAATCTCTGCCGGGTATCACATTAAAAAAATATCTTATCCATGGATGTCTCTTGATGCTGTGCCCTGCCTCATCTATAGACGCGCCCCTGATCTCTTTTGTCCGGATCAGCGAACATAAAACAGCGCTGTCAGTAGAGTGAGTAAAGTTAATTGTAAGGTCATATTCCACATGATTTATCTCTTTGAGAATATCTTCAATCTGCCTGAAGCCTTTAATAAGGTCATGGTCGTTATAGAATGTCTTTATAGTGCCCTTGATATCAAATATAATGAGCCTGTCTATATACGGTATGAATTTGCAGATCTCCGCAAAAGCGGAGTTCACAAGCAGGGTTATATGCACACCGGGATGCTTCTCCCTGAGCCCGATGATCACAGGGGTGGTCTGTATCAGGTCCCCCATTCGTGTAAGGTTCATTATTAATACTTCTTTCATGGTCTTATAGTTGCCTGTAACTCACGGATTTTAAAAAATTGGAAATGAATTATTTCCTTAATTTTGCGTTTTGCGTTTTGATTTTTGAGTTATTAAACCATCCTCCTTCCAATGTTCATCCTGATTCTCAATCCATCATGACCTTATCTTTTCAGATACACCTTCTTCATCTCATGCATGAGCAGGAATATTTTTTCAACATATGACAGCGGTTCCTTCCCTGCGTCTATTTTTCCTATTATGTCGTCAATACATATCTTCCCCTTGTCAATATACCGGCAAAGATATTCGCCGAGTTCTGACTGCCTTCCCGCGGTCTCAATCATATGTTCAACGTCTTCAATCTCCGTGTTCCAGACCGGAGGTTCATATCCGCTGTCAAAGATGAATCTCAGCATCGCTTCCATGCGCCGCTCATAAGTGTGTTCCTTCAACACTCTTTCCCTGCTGCGAAGGGCGATCTCGGCCCTTTCATCAGGATGGTCCAGAAAATATCTTATCTTCTTCCTTATGTCGCTCAGGTTCTCAAAGCATATTATTTCTTCGCCTACCCTGAACATATCAGATAATTCAGACCGGCGGTCCACCAGCTGAAAGCCCCCGCAGGCAGCGATCTCAAACGTCCTTGGATTTACAAAATCTCCATAAGGGTCTATCCCGTCATGGTATGCAGATGAATGAAGGTTGATGTTTATCTTTGATGCATTGAAGATCTTCACAATATCCGCAGTCTCGACCCATGCGCCAGACCTCTGGATACACCTGGAAAGCGGGGAGTTCATATCCCATTCACTGCCCCATATCTTCATATCAAAGTCAATAAGCCCTGTCAGAAAGCTCCTCCTGTTGTAATAACCCGCGCCTATGAACGAAATGTCACTGCCGTATTTCTCCAATTCACCCGGAAGGAGCTCCATTATTCTATGCGCTGATGCTGATGCTGCCAGAGGAATATACGCGGCATTCTTCACCCCGGCATCTTTTAATTGATTAAAGAACGGCCCTTTCTGGATCGTAAAAAAGTAGTCATAAAAAGGCGCGACCTCTTTCCAGTAGGCCCTGAACCTGAAGTCCTCTACAAACCAGAATGCCGCGGGGATCCTGTTCTCCCTCAGCTTCATCAGAGAGCTTCCGGACAGGGGCGCCTGGGCAAGGGCCAGCAGCAGGTCAGGCCTGTAATCCGCGCATCTGGCTATGACCGCCTCAGAAGTAAAATCAATGAACATCTTCCTCAATTCGTCCTGATGCATCTGGTTAGATGTTATCTTGTCTATCCCAAGGAATGCCTTTTTATAAAAGCTGTTGTCCAGAAAGTCCACTGTATGTCCCAGGTTCTTCAGGGCCTTAGCGCAATATCCGGCAATAGACAGTGAGCCCCCGTAGATAGGGCCGACAACCATGATCCTCAGGCCTTTTTTCATTTTCCGGAGGACCATAAGCCTCGCGCGCAGCCACTTGAAATATTCAGGGCTGAGGCCTGTCGACGGCTTGTGATCCAGAATCTCAAAGCTGTTATTTATCCGGGGGACATCCGGGCCGCTGACTATTTTGATCTTCGGGAGCAAAGCGGTCAGGTCAATATGCTCCATGGCCGCCCTTAGAATATCCTTCCTGGGCTCGAACACGATTATTTCTTTCCCGCCGGATGCGGACATATCCCTTATGTGATATCCGAGCCCAAAACCAAAAACAACCACTGCCGGGACTGAATCAAACTTCTCCCTGTTGTATTGCACCCACGCCTCAGCCTCGCTGACAGGGTCGTAAATACTGTGAAGGATTATATTGCCGACTCTCAGCGTCGGAGCCCCTGTCCTTGAATCCACGACCTTCACATCATCAGGCACAGTCGTCCTGACGAGCGCTTCAGCAAGCAGAGGGTCCTGCAATTCCAGGACCTTAATATTTTTCTTGAATATCATCTCTTATAACCAAATGAACATCCCAGCAGCAAGTCGATGCGGCTCGCTCCGCGCTGCGGGGCATTTAAATTTAAAATTAATGAGAGGGGCATTTCACGCCCCTGGGTCTGTTCAGTTCTTGTCAACTCCGGCCCCCTCAACCATTCTTTTTTTCAGATCTATTGCATTTATGTTGTCAGGCTCAAAAAGAAGTATTTTATCCAGGCTCTCTGAGGCCCTCTCCATATCCCCAAGCCTGATACAAATATCAGCATATTTGTTAAGGGCCTTTATATCAACAGGGTGAGTCTCAAGATATTCCTCAAGGACCCGGCCTGCCTCCTGAATATCTTCAGGTGCGGCAAGGGCTTCAATTTCTCTCAGCGCTGCTCCGGCCTTTACAGCCCTTATCAGGTACTGGCCCACGAAAAGATCCCTTGTTTCGTCGGCAGAGAGCCCTCTCAGAGTGACCCTGCCGAAAGAAATATCTCCGGAGGAACTCTTGCATGCCTCATAATAATCAGGATGCAAAAGGTTCACATCCATCCCGCTTATTTCAAAACCGGCATCCTCAAAAAGCCTCTCCATCTCTTTTTTCGTGAAAAACCTCAGATGAGTCCTGTCGAGTATCCCGGAGTCGGCATATTCCCATCTGCCCTCTGCAAGCATATGCATGATGCCGAAGAATCTTATATTGGGGATGCTCGCTATGACCACCCCTGAATCTTTGAGGTATTTAGCGAGTTTCTGAAGAGTGGACAGAGGGTCTTTTAAGTGTTCAAGGATGTCGCCGAATATCATGCAGTCGAAATAGCCTTCTTCGAACTCAAGCTCTATCTCTTCGATATTGCCGCATATCACGCGTGAGAGATTGCGGCCTGCCTCTTCACACGCCTGCCGGTCAAGTTCAATGCCTGTCACCTCTGATGCGCCCCGTTCCAGCAGCGATTTTCCGAGGGCCCCGCTTCCGCAGCCCACATCAAGTATCTTTAAGGGGCCTTCAGGGACCAGGACCTGCAGTTCATGCCTTTTCTGACTGTAGTATTGATCGTCCCTGCCTGAAGGACAGGCCGGCCTTCCATCCGTACTCTGTCCGGCATCCTGCTTATGGGCTGCAGGGTTATGAGGGCTTTGAGTGACAGCACTGTGCTCAGGGGCTTTTTCACTTTCTGCCCTTTTTTGACCTGCAAAGAAATAACGGATGACCTCAAATCCATCTCTCAATTCGGTGGTATCGATCCCGAATGAATTAATAAGGCGTGAAAATTTATCAGAATTATCATTGCTGAAGCCTTTTAATTCATAAAACAGGATATTTTCATTGCATGTTCCCTCAAGAAGGGACTGGATATCTGTCCTTCTGTTCCCTTCATATATTCCCTTGTCAGGTATGCCCCAGTTGAGATACTGGACCGTCCCGTTTGTCGTCTCGAATGGAGGGCGGTCTATACCGAGGAACGAATACATGGCATATGAGAGGTGCCTGCTGTTGGGGAATGAGCCTATTATCAGGCCTCCCTCCCTGAGAAACGGGAGAAAGCGCCTGACAGAACCTTGCAGTGAAGGGACATCGTTGAAAACTATGCAGTCAAAATAGCCCTTGCCAAATAGCGGCAGCAGTTCGTGAAACCCGTTCAGGACCTTTTCCAGCCTTCTCTCTGCGTCATCCCTGTAGCCTTCTTCAGGGTTCAGGCCCGTGACCTCTGCATTGAGGACCGATTTGACAGCAGCGCCGAGCGTCCCGTCCTCGCAGTTGACATCGAGTATGCGCGCCGGCCGCCCGGTTACAGATGCCAGCTGTTCATTTACAAGTTCCTTAAGCGTTCTTATCTTTTTAGATCTGTCCTGAAGGGTACTGTCCAGGTCCAGAAGCTTCTTGTAAAGCTCAATAAATCTGTCCTTATCCACAGAACAAAGCAGGGTCTTGTCTTTTATGGTCTGGGGAGTTATTGTCTGCATTGCATAAAGGCTGTCGTCCCACTCTTCTTTTATAAAACCATTATTGACCGCATAATCCCAGAGTTCTGTGCCGGGAAATGGAGTTGCCACATTTATGCCGGTCTCGGTCAGTTTGACGTTCCTGATAAAATCATGGGTCTTGAGAATATCTTCTGCGGTCTCTCCGGGTGAGCCGAGTATGAAAGAGCCCAGGACTTCAAGCCCGCGGTCAATGCCGGCCTTCACCGCATTCCTTATCTTTTCATGCGTTACCGTCCCTTTCTTGAGGTATTTCAGTATCTCGGGAGAGCCTGATTCCATGCCAAAGCTTATGCGAAGGACATTCATCTTTTTGAGACTCTCGGCAACATCCGGGGTAAAATTGTTCACATTGGCAAGACACTCAAATGTCACGGACTTGTTGAGTCCTGCTTCCTGTATGAGCTCGCTGATCCTGTGTACGCGCTCCCTGTTTGCGGTAAAGAGGTCATCGTATATGAGAATGATTTTCCTGCCAAACCTCTCAGTAACGGTCCTGATCTCCTCTACCACATATTCGGGCGAAAAGAACCTGATCTTTTTCCATATCGAGGCAGACGCGCAGAAGACACACTTGAATGTGCAGCCCCGGGATGTGAGAATATGTCCGGGCCCTTTGTCCGATATGCCGAGCATATCCCAGTCAGGAGAAGGTATCTGGTCCAGTGGATGGATAAGTTCCCTTTCTCCTGTGCGGAAGAGCGTGCCGTCCTCTCTGAAGATTATGCCTTTAATGTTTTTGTCATCGGGCACGGCCCTGCTCATGAAGTTCTGAAGGAGCTTAAGCAATGTGGCTTCTCCCTCGCCTATGACGCCCGCATCGATCCACTCAGGCAGGTGCTCCGGGAGTATTGTGATATGGGGCCCGCCTATTATGATCGGCAGGCCGGTTGCCTTCTTTATCTCTCTGCCGAGACTTATTATCCCCCTGAAAGACTCGGTGGTCGCGGTGAGGCCCACGATATCGGGCTTGATTTTTTTCAGGTCAGCACCAATATCGTCTCCCTGAAATGAAACGCTTATCCTTATGTCAGGGCAGTATTTTTTCAGGTAAGAAGAGAGGTATCCAAGTCCGAGCTTGGGCCTCTCTGTGTTGCGGGCCTGGTCATTTACAAAATGTATTTTCATTGCTTCCTCCCTGTATTTTTCTCATCACCTCTATCGCCTCAGGCATCCGGGGCTCAAAGAGAAATATCTTGTTAAGATTCTCTATCGCGGTATCAACATCTCCGGTGCGCGCACATACGTCGGCATATTTCACAAGCATGGGCAGGTCCGCAGGATGCATCTCCAGATAAGACTCCATGAGGCCCCTCGCTTCATCAAATCTCTCTTCAGATGCGGCTGAATCTATCCGTATCCTTATGTCTCCCGGGTCTTCAAATAATTTTCTGAAACATCTCGGGGTGTCCTCATTCACCATCTTCATTCCCATCTTTGTCAGTAGGCCATAAAAACCTTCATCTGAAAACCTGTCCGAATTCAGGTGCCAGGCCGCCTCGCCTTCGTTGTCGCCGAAATATGCGATCATTATCAGGTGACCATTTGGCTTTATGTGCCTTATAAGATATTCTGCCGTTAGGTCAGGGTTGACGAGATGCTCGACCACATCAAGGGTTATAATGACGTCATACATCCTGTCCTCAAGGAATTCCCCCTTTGATGCATCGATCATGTCTATGTCAAGATGTCTTCTGCTGAACCGCCACCCGGCATATTCAGATGTTTTGCCGGGTATGTCGGCATAGCTTAATTTCACGCCTTTCAGCACAGACAGATTTATCAACTGACTGCCTATCCCTCCGCCGAAGTCCAGGACCTTCAACCCGCCTTTCTCTGCAATTAATTTTGAGCAGAAATCGAATATGTCCTCAGTCCACTGGATATAATCCGGGTTTTCGTAGTTATACTGGACCAGGTCATAGAGATATGTCCCTGTACCGCTGTAGAACGCGCAGACCCTGTCCGGAGTTACCTGTCCTCCGACGCGTTCCTTCCATTCCTTCTGCTGTTCAGGGTAAACCGACCTTATCTTTTTCAATATGTCTGCCGGAAGAGCTCCGGTGTATTCAGCAAGCTCGGCCATCGCGCCCAAAAATGATGTGCGGCAGATCTTTTCAAATACCATCCCGAACCTTTCAGACAGCCTGCAGGAATCATAATGCAGGACCGCCCTTTCTCTGCCTTTTTTTGCAAGGTCTTCATTCATACATCTGTCTTTAAGCAGCCTGATAATTGCGCGCGAAAGCCCTGTCGGATCATTAGGCTGGACCAGCACCCCTGCATCTCCCACGATCTCAGTGACAGACCCTGTTCCTGCGGCTATTACAGGCGTGCCGCACGACATGGCCTCGATCAATACCATTGGTGATTGCTCTTTCCAATTCTTTGCAGGTATGCTCGGAAGCACAAAAACATCAGCCATGTTATAGATCTTATGCATCTCCTCATATCTCGTCCGGCCTGATACCCAGTTCATCCCTCATCTCCATCCCTGAATCCGCATCCGGCCTGAACCTGCCGGTATCAACTCCCACAGGGATCACGGTTATCTTCTCTTCAGGCACGCCCTCCAGCATTAGTGCCGCCTTTGCGCCTTCTGTCACCGCTACAAAGTGATCGACCAGCTTCCTGCTGATCTGTTTCATCTGCCTGACAGATTCGAACTCTTCGTACACAAAAGGTATATTCTCAGATTCAAGAGCAATGACCCTCTTGCCGAATTTCATCTTTGCGATAACAGCCTGATATGTAAACATCCAGAAGATGTCAGCTGTAAAAATAATATCTTTATCAAAGAGCTCGGCCTCGAGGCCGGTCAAATTATCCGGATTTTCCCTGTTAAAGGGGAGATTAATGACAGGCAATTTCATTCTTGATGTCAGTTCAGGGTCAGACGTATAGACAGTCATGTCAAACCTGTTCATCAGGGGTTCATAATTCTGCATCTCGGCCTGTTGCATTCCCGGTCCGCGGACGATTGCCACCCTGGGTAACCGGCTGACCGTTTCCTGAATATCATAGGGCGGGACATGATCTGCAATTTTCGCCTTGCGTGGTGTTGGCTGCATATCATAATCCCTGTAAACAAGCTGCTGGGGGCTCTCGAACCCGCTGCCTGAGATAGTGGAATATAGTTCGCCTTTTTTCCAGTAGCGCATTTTATCAAGAAAACCATAATGCACTACATAAGTATCCCACGTGATAAAATTTTCCGACATACCTCTTAGGATTTCATGCACTACGCCTTCCCATCTGATACCCGGCAGGTTGCGCCATATCCTTGGCATTGCTTCAAAGTCGTCATACATTCTTGAATAATATTTTTCATTTCCAATAAGGTTACACTGGCGGATCCTGCAGCCGCTGACATCAGAAGTCACTGAACCGAGCACGGCCCGGATATTTTCTTCAAATTCTTTTGAGAAGACCTCATCTGAATCAATGCGGATGACCCAGTCGCCGGTGCATTTTTCAAGAGACACCTGCCTCTGTTTCCCAAAATCGTTTTCCCACGGATGCTCAATTAACACAACCCTATCCTGCTTCCCCAGAAAATCAATCGTGCCGTCCGTGCTCCCGCCGTCTACGATGACGATCTCGTCCGCAAACGTACAGGAACTGACCGCCCTGCGGAGGTTATGCAGTTCGTTCATTGTGATGATTGAAACAGATATCTTCATGATTATGACCTGTTGTCTCTTTCAGGTATATGCAGATCCGTCCACCATAAATTTCCATATGTGCTTAGCATTTGGCGTAACGCTATGAAGTATATAGTGTTTGAGCGGATTTTTTTGTCCCGATATATCGGGGCAAAAGCCTCTCCCGAAGCTTCGGGCGAGAATGAGTCGAAAATACTATATACTGCATTAATTGTGCATAATCGGTATTTAGCCGTATTATGGTCCTCCTTCTTATTTTGCATTTGCCTTTATCGCGTTCATTAAAGCCGCTGCTTCTTTCCTTCCGGGCTCAAACAGCAGAACCCTCTCAAGGCTCTCCACGGCCTCATCCGCAAGTCCCGATTTAAAACATATCTCTGCATGCCTGCAGATCATATCCATATCAGCAGGGTGAAGCTCAAGGTAAGATTCTATATGCTCCCTGGCATCCGACAGCCTGCCCTGCTGGACGCTAAGCTCTATCAGCCCCTTCAGGTCTTCCATTGAATCGTCAAATACCTTCCTGAAGAACCTCAGCGGGTCCTTGTTAAGCATCTCCATTCCCATTTTACTTATAATCTGATAAAAGCCGTCGTTTGAATATTTATCTGTATTAAGATGCCAGCCATGCTCTCCGTTATTGTCATTGAATGATGCGTTCATGATCAGATAGCCGTTAGGCCTTAAATGGCCGATAAGGTACAGGCAGGTTTTTTCAGGGTCCACAAGGTGTTCGACCACATCAAGCATTATGATCATGTCAAAGGATTTTGAGGACAGGAAATCTACACTGCCCGCATCTATCATCTCCACATCTATTCCCCTGTGCTCAAAGCGCCACTTCGCGTAATCAAAGGTCTTGCCCGGAATGTCTGCGTCCGCAAGTTTAAGGCCTTTTATCCCTGAGAGGTTTATTAACTGGGACCCTATCCCGCCTCCAAAATCAAGCACGCTGACCTCGCCTCTCTCAGAAACCACGGTTCTGCAGAGGTCGGCTATCGCTGTTATCCCCATGTGATACAGCGGATTTTTATAGTTATACTGGATAAGGTCAAAGAGATAGCTGTCTGTATTCCTGTAAAAATCAATAACCTTATCCTCAGTCAAACCGCCGTCTGATAATCGGCCCCATTCTTTTGTTTGCTGAGAAGTGACATTGTCAACACGAACCATCACGTCTTCAGGATCCAAGCCGCTGTAAAGGGCCAGCTCCCTTACAGCCCCGTTGTATGTAGATCTATATGCCTCGTCAAATACATTCGCAAATTTCTTTGAGATCTCTCTGGAATCAAACTCTGAAACAGCCCTGTCCCTGCCCTTTTTACCCAGCACCTTCCTGATCTCATTATCTTCCAGAAGCCTTTTTATTGCCCGGCACAGGTCTTCAGGGTCATTAGGCTGCGTTAGCAAGCCTGCATCTCCCACAACCTCCGGTATGGAACCGGACAAGGTGGAAATAACAGGCAGACCGCAGGCCATCGCCTCTATCAAGACCATGCCGAACTGTTCTTTCCAGGTCCTTGTTGAAATGCTCGGCAGGACAAAGACATCTGCCATGTTGAACATATCCGGCATCTCATGATAGGGACAGCTCTCAATGAACGTGAAAATATTGCTCATCCCCAATTCTATGACCCTTTCTTTCACGCCCGATGCCTCAGGGCCATTGCCTGTTACAACAAATCTGACCGGGAAATCCTTTAAGTTTTTATCGAGACAGATCAGTTTGGCGGCATACAGCAGGTCATAGATGCCTTTTTCCCACACCAGCCTGCCAGTGAACAGGACGACCTTTTCATTCTCTGGTATATTGAGCCTTCTCCTCATTTTTGCACGAAGTCCTTCATCAGGCCTGAATTTAGTGATGTCAATGCCCATCGGTATCACTACTATCTTGTCCCCAGGCACTCCTTCGATCATGAGCGCCTCCTTTGCGCGCTCAGTAACAGCCACAAAGATATCAATGAATCTCTTGTTTATCGCCTTCAGTTCCTTCATGCCCTCGTGCTCTTCGTATGCAAACGGGATATTTTCCCACTCAAGCGCTACGACTTTGCAGCCGTATGTCTTTTTTGCCAGGACTGCCTGATACGTAAATATCCATGTTATATCAGCCGTAAAAATAACATCTTCATTCATCATGTGCTCTTCCAGCCCCTGCATGCCGGCTGGGTTCTGGGGCTGAGGATCAAGCTGGACGACAGGTATCCTGACGTCATCAAGTGTAAAATTATGTTTAGATGTCGTATAGGCCGTCAGATCAAATCTGTCCATAAGAGGTTCATAGTTCTGCATTTCCCATTTATTCAGATTAGGGCCGCGAACAATGGCAACCCCTGGACGCATCTGCCGGATACTCCCCTTTATTTCATCCATGTCTTTCCCTCATAGTGCGTATGATATTTTTTAGCCTGTGTTTATATGTATGCTCCATTAATATCCTTCCCCTCCCCTTTCCCGCGATCTTCTCCCTTGCCTCTGGATTGTCCAGATAGAACCTGACAAGACCGGTTATCTCCTCTTTATCTCTGTAAGTGACCATTTCTTTTCCTACCTCAAAAAGCTCTTCGACCGCAGCCTGATGATCTGTCAGGAGAAATCCTCCGCATGCCGGCACGTCAAACACGCGCTGGTTCACGGCAGTAAGCATCTGCAGGCTTGTGGCATTGAAATTGACCCTGCATGCATTGTAAAAAACAGGAAGCTCGCTGTAATAATTAAGCCTCTGCCTCAGCGTATATCCATGAGGAAGCAGTTCTTTCCAGTCCCTGCCCCCATGGATCACGGTCTCAAAACCCCTCAGCTCTTCAATGCATGAAAGCCTGTAATTCAATGTCGCCTTTCTGAGGACCGCGGTCTCAAAATCAGATCTCTCCTTTAGCGTCAGTGAATTGAATACGCGTTGTTCCTCCTGATTCAACCCTTCGAGAGCGTCTTCAAAGGTCATCCTCTTCATGCTTAACTGCTTCGCAAGCTTCCCGATCAGGAGATGCAGATTATCTGATAATTTGATCATATATTCATCAGTTGACTTGACCATGGCATTGCCGGCAAAACCAACCTCAGCGCCATATTTTTTCATCTCATCCGGTTTTAATGTCATAGGCCTGAAAATATTCTCATCAGCTGCAAGCGGCAGATAGGACACGGATTCAAACCCGAGAGAGCGCACTTCATCAAGATATCTCCTGTCCCATACAAATACAGACGTATATTTTGAGACATTTCTGCCGAATGCCTTGACAATGATGTTAGGGCTGTCAACATACCACGAGGCCAGAGGCATCTCTATGGAATCGAGGAATGAACTGAGCACGCCCTCTTCATCAAATCCTATATGATTGACAGTGAGCAGAAAATCAGGCCTGAAATCAACGATGACCCTTGTAGCCCTGCCCAGCATATCAGAGGCGCTGTCAGTTTTTATTCTCCCGGGGATCTTTGCGATCTCATGTCCCAGTCCCTTAAGCGCCCTTTCAATCTCTGCCGTGAGAAAATAATCAAAATCCATAATGGCGATCCTGAGCGTGCTATCACTGAATTTCTTATACCTCAGCCTTTCCCACAGCCTGAAAGACACTGTGGCATTCAATTTATTCAGTACCGGCTGATAATAGTCAGAAAAGGCCGATAAGACCGGAGACAGGACAAAGACCGAGAGCGCAGGCATTCCCCTTTCGAATTGGATCCTCGTGATCTCGCTGACCGCCTCTTCAAAAGTATGCCCGACAATATATCTGACCTTATCATCTGTCCCTGAGATCTTACCGCGCTCCTTTGCCAGTTTATGAATTTCAGGCAGAGCTTCAACAACCAATATCTCTGCATCAGGGAATTTTTCAATAAGCTCAAAAAGATGATAGCCAAGCCCCAGTCCGAGGACTACAAGCATGCCCCTGCCGTCAAACTTAAAGGCATCCACTATGGACCTTGCCTCTTCCTCAGGATCGTACAGGCTGTGGATCGTGTGCATCGGCCCTTCATCATGTCCCACCTTGAGCGAGGGACTGCCGTTTTTAGCCTCAACCAATAGTAGATTATATTCTGTTAATGTCACAGTTAACCAATCTCCAATAAAATTTGATATTGCGTAAGACCCAACATGTATTAACCAGATATAACAGGGAATGTATTTTAAACGGATTTATTTGTTCTAATAATGAAACAGGTTGGAATCGACTCGTATCGAGATGTTTCATAGAACAAATACCTCGCATCCCGACGCTTCGGGAGAGAATGAGTTCCAAATACTATATCTTGCCTGCCTATTCATAATCCAAATCAAACCTTCACTCCCTGGCCTAAATTTGTCAGAAGACCTCTCAGATCCGCATCCTCAGGATGATAAGTCAAAAATTTGAGCACATATTCCCTCGCCTCACTTACACGGCCAATCTCTTCTCCTGCAGCTGCGATATTTAGAATGGCGCTCTTATAAAAAGGGTTGTTCTCAAGCGCAGAGGCAAACCACTTATAAGCCTCCTCCTTCTGTCCTAACAGCCAGTATATTACTCCCACATCGTTCAAGGTCTCCTCATTGACAAGGACAGACAGCCGTGATTTCATCATGGCCAATCCTTCATCCTGTCTGCCCGTCTCCATATAAATCAGCGCCAGTTCCTTCATTGAATTTGTGTGTGCAGGGTCAGCCTTTAGCGCTTCGGTGTAACTGTCTGCCGCGCCTTCCAGATCCCCCTTTTTCTGCTGAAGGATCGCCTTCTGATAGTATGCGCTGGCCTTTTCCATGTGGCCGACATCCGTATTCAATATGTATTCGAGCACTGCCTCTGCCTTGTCATCTTCTTTGGTAAGGGAAAGGGCGATCGAATAAAGTATTGCAGATGGAATGTCTGCCGGGTCCTTTTCCCATATATGCTGAAGATGCTCTTTGGCCCTGCGCACATTGCCCTCTCTCATAAATATCTTGCCAA
>JACQXH010000272.1 GCA_016208845.1 Nitrospirota bacterium
CAGGGGGCGAAAGAAGGCAGGGTCAAAATTACGGATGAAATAACGGCTGTTGTATTACGGGTAAACGGGAAAACGGCAAGGGTAACATTTGAATTTGGAAGAGGGGGAGAGGACATCAAACATCATCTGCGCCAAGTTGGCGTCATGCCGCTGCCGCCTTATATCAAAAAACCTGCGGATCAGGTGGACACCCAACGTTATCAGACAGTGTATGCCCAAAAGGAGGGCGCTATTGCTGCGCCGACCGCGGGGCTGCATTTCACAGATGAACTTCTTGACAGGATCAAAGAAAAAGGGGTTATTATAAAAAAGCTGACCCTTCATGTCGGATGCGGAACATTTAAGCCTGTTATATGCGAGGATATTGAGCAGCATGAAATGGAAAACGAATATTACGAAATATCGGATGACACAACAAATGAGTTAAACCGTGCTAAATCCGAAGGCAGAAGGATAATAGCCGTGGGAACCACTGTAACACGGGCGCTCGAAGGATCAGCCGCCAGCATGAGCAGAAAAGGGGCAAGGCCTGCCTGCCGGACAGGCAGGGGCAAGTCGAAGCGACTCGTTTCCGAGGGGCAAGAGGACAATACAATAAAATCCGGCAGCGGCAAGACATCAATATTTATTTTTCCGGGCTATAAATTCAAAGTCATTGACGCCCTGATCACAAATTTTCACCTTCCCAAATCAACTCCATTGATGCTTACATCAGCATTTTCCGGTCTGGAACTTCTCAGGAAGGCCTATGCCGGGGCGCTGAATGCTGATTACAGGTTTTTTTCTTACGGAGATGCTATGTTTATAATGTGAAGACAATCGGTCCAAGCGGTTCAAAATGTTTAAACTAAACAAGCTTTTCCAGGGCTTTGAATTTTATTCACATTCTTGGTATCCTTAAGGAAGATTTGAGCAGTAATAAAGGAGAATTAAACGGTTAAGTTAGAGCTGGATCTAGATCAGGAAAAGGACCTTCCATTCCTGTATGCGTGGCTTGAGAAGAGCCTCAGGATCATAGAAGAGTCTCTGGGTATAGAGGCTTCTGTAAGGGGCAATAAAATATTCCTTAACGGTGAAGAGGGCTCTGTCAGCAAGGCGCAGAGGCTTCTGACCGATTTAAAATCAATAAGCGATGAGGGGTATGCCGTAAGACCCGAAGACGTAGTATTCGCATTGAGAAATGCAATAGATGAATCAGCCCCGAAGGGGGAGGAATTTTCCTTCAGGGATTTTTTCCTCAATAATACCATACCGGTATCTTCCAAAAAGAAATTTATCGTCCCCAGGTCAGAAACCCAGAGGAAATATATAGACGCTATCCGCAAATATGATATGGTGATCGGCATCGGGCCTGCCGGCACCGGCAAAACTTACCTGGCAATGGCAATGGCTATCAGCGCGCTTCTTAAAAGACAGGTCAGCAGGATAATACTGGCAAGACCCGCTGTTGAAGCAGGCGAGAGGCTCGGGTTTTTGCCCGGTGATATGTTCGAAAAAGTAAATCCATATTTAAGGCCTCTGTATGATGCGCTATATGATATGATGGAGGCTGAAAAGGCTCATAAGCTCATTGAACGCGGTATCATAGAAATAGCTCCTCTTGCCTTTATGAGGGGAAGGACTCTCAATGATTCCTTTATAATACTTGATGAAGCGCAAAATACTACATCAGAGCAGATGAAGATGTATTTGACCAGACTGGGATTCAACTCTAAAACAGTCATCACCGGAGATGTGACCCAGATAGACCTTCCTGCGGGCAAGGCATCCGGCCTTATAGAGGCTGAAAAGATATTAAAGGATGTTGAAGGAGTATATTTGATATATTTTACCGAAAAGGATGTTGTCAGGCACCGCCTGGTCCAGCAGATAATCAAGGCCTATGACAGATTTGAAAGGACACGGGATGAAAAATAACCATTCCCAAAAAACAATAAAGGACAAAATAGAGCAGAGGCTTGATCTGAATGCTTTTATAAAGACCGGACTCCTCGTATTATTTGCGGCGGTCCTGAGCGCCTCCATTACTGGCGATGATGAATTTTCCTTAAAAACCGTAACCGGAACATTTTTTCTTGTAGCGCTTCTGCTGATTATCATTTATAAAGATCTGATGCGGTACAGGCCTTCTATCTATAGAAATTATTCCATGATGGTGCTGATCGGCGTTCTACTGTCGGGCAATTTCCTGATTGGCCGCAGTTTTTATTATGTAATGAAGGGTTTTAGTATCTGGTTCGGCAGTATAGACCCGCAGTTGCTTGTTTACGGCATTCCGCTTGCCATCGGCCCTATGCTGGCCGCCCTTTTGATTGATATTCATGCGGCGATCGTTTTTTCGGTGATCACGTCACTTCTTTCCGGGGTCTGGCTGAACGATCCTTTTTATGCGATATTCAATTTCGCTGCAAGTCTTACAGCAGCCTTCAGCGTTATCAGATGCAAGAAAAGATCAGCTATATGGAGGGCGGGATTCTATGTCGGACTGGTGAGTATCCTGACCTGCTTAATGGTAATGCAGATACAACGGGAACTGATCACGGTTGATGCACCTGTCGCTATTATGTTTTCATTCTTGAACGGCATTATAGTTGCTACCTTTGTGTCTGCCTTCCTGCCTCTTCTTGAGTATATTTTTAAATTGACAACTGATATAAGCCTTCTTGAGCTTCTGGACCTGAACCAGCCGCTTATGCGGAACTTTTTGGTAGTGGCTCCGGGGACTTATCATCACAGCATTATAGTCGGCAACCTTGTTGAGTCTGCTGCTGAAGCAGTCGGAGTTAATTCACTCCTTGCCAGGGTCAGCGCCTATTATCACGATATCGGTAAAATTAAAATGCCTGAATATTACATCGAAAACCAGACAGTGCCGACAAGCAGGCATGACAAGCTTGCACCACGAATGAGCAGTCTTATTCTAATGTCACATGTAAAGGAAGGTGTTGAGCTGGCACAGCACCATAAACTGCCCAAGTCTGTCATTGACATAATCCAGCAGCACCATGGCACATCAGTAATATCATATTTTTATCAAAAAGCAAAAGAGCAACAGGCAGGTGCAGAGCCTCCTCCTGCAGAAGAGGATTTCAGATATCCTGGACCGCGTCCCCAGACCCGGGTCGCGGCCCTTGTACTAATGGCCGATGCTGTCGAGGCCGCATCAAGGGCTCTGACAGATCCAACGCCTGCCCGGATCTCAGCCCTTGTTGACAGGGTGATAAACCATTTCTTTCTGGACGGTCAACTTGACAGCTGCGAGTTGACCTTAAAGGATCTCAGGGAAATTAAAAGTCATTTTGTTTATCTGCTTACCGGCATGTTCCACAGGCGGATCAATTACCCAGGCTTTGAGATAAAAGATGCAAGTTCTGATACAAGACAAGCAGGCCTGCAGGCGCTTAGACAGGACAAGGATAAAAAGGGCAGCCCGGAAAATCCTGTCCCTGTTAAAACATCCTTCAACTGAATTAAGCATCCTATTCGTCGATGATGAAGGAATGACGCAGTTGAATGCCGCTTACAGGGGCATAAAAAAAACGACTGACGTCCTTTCATTTGAGGCCTCTATTGATGCGGACAGGGATGATCTCTACCCTGTTATCGGCGATGTTGTTATTAATATTCAAATGGTTTCATCAGCAGCAGGAACATCGTTTGCTGATTTTTATCTTGAGATATACCGGCTTCTCATACACGGCATTCTGCATTTGACAGGATATGAACATGAAGGCTCAAAATATAATGCGATGATCATGAGGAAAAAAGAGCAGGAGATTTTAAATGCCCTTAAGAAAGTTTGTTGAGAGCGCCAATTTTGCGATCGAGGGCATATTGCATGCCGCAAAGACCGAAAGACATCTGCGCTATCACCTTTATTCTGCAGTATTAATCCTGCTCTTAAGTCTGATCCTGGGTGTCAGCAGGCTCGAATTCGTAGCCATAGCTATTTCAGCAATAGTGGTTCTTTCCGTTGAGATGCTTAACACGGCAATTGAATTAATCGTGGATATTCTTTTCAAAGACTATGACAAGAAAGCAAAGATCATTAAGGACATCTCGGCAGGCGCGGTTTTAACAGCGGCCATTGGCTCTGCAGTAATAGGGTACACGATATTCCTGCCTTATTTGAAAAATGCCTTTGAGCACGGGCTTATCATTGCACACCATTCGGGAGAGGATATTGCAGTGATCTCTCTTGTGGTTGTGCTTATATTGGTGATAATAACAAAGTCGTTCTTTGGAAGGGGCACCCCTTTACGCGGAGGCCTGCCCAGCGGCCATGCGGCAGTAGCATTTTCAGTGTGGGTGGCCATTACTTTTTTCACCAGGTCCTTTATGCCTTCTTCCCTGATTTTTATTCTTGCAGTATTGATCTCGCAGAGCAGGGTGAGTGTCGGAGCTCACAGGCCGTGGGAGGTCGTGCTTGGGGCGTTTATCGGCGCGGCAGTGACTTTCTTTATCTTTCAGTTGTTTTTATATCATTAATCCTGAAAACGGCAGTATATTTACCGCAGAGGACACAGAGAACTGAATGAGAAATAGGAAATAAGAAATTGGAAGTAGAAAATCCCTTGTCTTTTATTTCTCACTTCTCATTTTTTATTTTTTATTTTTCTCCGTGCCTGTGGACTCTGTGGTTTCCTAAAGATATTATTTGGGTTAAGAGAACTTATAAATAATAATGGATTTTTTTATTTCTACTGTTACAGAACAGGATATCAGAAAAGAAAAACAGAAAGCACGGGACCTTCGCAAATCGCACTGGTGGAAACAGAAATGCGCCAAAGGAAAATGCTATTACTGTTATAGGGAAGTCCTGCCGCAGGATTTGACCATGGACCATATCGTGCCTGTCATACGGGGAGGCAGGTCAGCGAAGAATAATATTGTCCCTTCCTGCAAGGAGTGCAATAATAAGAAGAGGCACGCCCTTCCTTTTGAATGGGAGGAATACCTTGCTCGGTTGAAGAAAGAAAAGAACGAATAATGCTGCATAATCCTGAATATGGCATTTGCCACGAATGAACCTGCCTACCGGTCCAAAGGATCCTGTGGACAGGCAGGCACGAATAAACACGAATGAAATAATGCATGAAGACAGATTTTGTCTTTAAACCAAAATGGTGACAAATAGAACAATTATAAGTTTCCTGTAATTCGAGATAATTCGTGAAAATTTGTGGCTGAAAAGCTTGTTTCAGGACAATACAAATAGTCATCACAATTATAGTAAAATAACATCTAATCGATATGAGCTTCCAATATATAAAAGAGATGCCGGGTGTCGCTGAGATCCTCGAATCTATCCCACTTTCTGAAGAGCTTAATAAGCTGAAGAAGAAGAGGGATGAGGAAATTATTGCTATCTTCAGGCGGGAAAGCGAGAAGTTCCTTGTAATTATCGGCCCCTGCTCTGCGGACAACGAAGATGCTGTATGCGAATACGTATCCCGTCTTGCCCGGCTTCAGGACGAGGTCAAGGAGAAGCTTATACTTGTTCCGCGCATCTACACTAACAAGCCGCGTACTACAGGCGAAGGGTATAAGGGCATGGCACACCAGCCCAAGCCCACAGAAGCGCCGAATATGATAAAGGGGCTAAAGGCTATCCGCAAAATGCATATACGCGCGATGGAGGAGTCACATCTGACCGCCGCTGATGAGATGCTTTATCCGGGCAATTACCCGTATCTTCAGGACATCCTGAGCTATGTTGCAGTAGGAGCGCGTTCTGTAGAGAACCAGCTTCACCGCCTAACGATCAGCGGACTTGATGTGCCTGCCGGCATGAAAAACCCCACAGGCGGAGATATCGAGATAATGCTGAACTCTGTTCAGGCCGCTCAGATGCCGCATGTATTTGTCTATAACGGTTGGGAGGTGAAGACGTCCGGCAATCCGCTTACCCACTGCATACTCAGGGGCGCGGTCAATCCATACGGCACTACCATTCCAAACTACCACTACGAGGACATGATGAGGCTGTGCGAGGCTTACAAGAAGCGCGACCTTCGGTTCCCTGCGATAATCGTGGACACCAATCATGCAAACTCAAATAAAAAATTCTACGAACAGCCGAGGATAGCCAGAGAGGTAATGAGGAGCCGCCAGAATTCCAAGACCCTAAAGACAAAGGTAATGGGACTGATGATCGAGAGCTATCTTGTCGAAGGCTAGCAGAAGATATCTGAAAATG
>JACQXH010000273.1:0-4481 GCA_016208845.1 Nitrospirota bacterium
CGAAGGATGTTTCCCTACGGATACATTTATCATGAGCGTTGCGGGCTGTATGGCCATAGATGTTGTAACATTCCTCAAGAAGATGAAGGTTGAGATCACATCATTTGAGATAGAGACAACAGGAGAGCGTAATCCCGTACCGCCTCAATATTTTAAGGCGATCGATATGGTGATCCATATCTCCGGCAAGGGCGTTACTTCCAACAAGCTTGACAGGGCTATTTCTCTTTCGAGGGAGAAGTACTGCTCTGTTTATCACTCATTGCGCAAGGATATGGATGTCAGAGTAAGGTATGTGATCAAAGAGGAAGCCTGATACAGCCAGGAAAATGTACTTGACCGCATAATGAAACCGGCAGAGAGACGCCTGAAAAACCTCTATAAAGCAACAGGATTAATTTAAACTGTATGTCGAATTTCCTGTATAAAATCAAACCGCTGAAAACAGTAGTCATAAGTAACCAAAGATGTTGTTCGAAACGAATCCGTGCAGTGCCGGACGGATAGAGGTTTTTCAGGCGTCTCTCTGCCGGTTCTCTGAATTTGTAATTGCCAGCGTGCCGTTGCATCTCACAACAACTGCTCTGTTATAATAAATTATCTTTCTTATGAACGCGGTAAATATAATTTTTCTATCTGTTCTTTTAATCTTCCTGTCATGTTTACAGGCATATGCAATGCAGATGGAATTGCAGCCGAAAGAAGTCATTCCGGGAGATGTCTTTGTTGTAAAGGTTCAGGTCGGGAATGATTCTTCTTCAACCCCCGGTTTCCCGCAGGCAGAATTTCTTGGCAGTAAAATAAGTTTTTTCCAGGATGCGAAAACAATTTTCATGGCGCTGATCCCTGTTGACATCGGCGCGTCTCCCGGGAAATATCCGGTCACGGTTACTTTTAAAGACGAGAAGAAAGCCGTCCTTATAAGAGTAAAGCCTCATAAGTTCCCGACGCAAAAGATCACCCTTCCGGAGGAAAAAGTCATGCTGGGCCCTGAAGACCTGAAGCGCGCGGAAAGGGAGCGGGAAATTCTGAATAACATCTTGTCTCAATACACGGCAAGGATCTGGGACGGGCATTTTATAACGCCGACTGACACTGTGCTTTCAGAGGAATTCGGAGTCACCCGGATCATGAACAACAAGCGTAACAGCATTCATCGTGGTGTTGACTATAAGGGCGACATGGGCACTCCTGTCAGGGCAGTCAATTCAGGGAAGGTTGTTTTAAGGGATGAGCTGTTTTTCGGGGGCAGGACATTAGTGATAGATCATGGAACAGGGCTTTTTTCCATCTACATGCATCTTTCTGAGTTCCGCGCTGCGCAGGGTGAAAAAGTTTCAAGGGGACAGCTCATTGGTCTTGCCGGAATGTCGGGCAGGGCCACAGGCCCTCACCTGCATATGGGCGTTAAATTAATTGGTGTGAATGTGAATCCTGTTTCACTTTTCAGGTTAAAATTATAACCTTCCCTACTGTTAATTGTAGAATAACAAAACAAGTTTAGCCACGGATTTACACTGATGGACCTGCCTACCGCCTGCCTGCCGGCAGACAGGGACAGGCAGGTAAAACAGATGAACACTGATTTTTTATCCACGAATAGCACGAAGGGTCACGAAGGAAAGAAAAAAATTAGACACAGATTTACAGAGTTATTATGAAAAACAATGATAGTCTTAATAAAGTCATAGAGCGTCAGTGAAAGTCAGTGTCAAGTCAGTTCCCGTGTTTATCCGCGAAGATCCGCGGCTAACTGTTTTTCAGAAGGGCATCTTGCCGCGGGGTCTTCTTTCAGGTACATATGTTCTGTCAATTTTCCCTTCGTTCCATTCTTTCGAAACGTAAAGACCGCAGTAACAGCTTCCGTACTCTTTAATATCCGGTGTTCGGTATTCACAGGGGCAGATTATGTCGGCATCGCTGCCGCGGTCTCCTGCCGCCAGCCTGCAGGGGCATGACATATAACCATAACGCCCCTTGTTTACGAGCAGGCTGTTAAGGAGGTCAGAAACAAGCTCAGAGTTATTATTAAAGAAATAGCCTTTAGGTTCCTGAACCTTTTGAAGCATATCATGAAGCTGTTTAACGTCCATCAGAGCCCCAGGGCCTTTCTGATCTCCTGCTCTTTATATCCCACGATCACCTTATTGCCAATTATAATTGTCGGGAATGAACAATCCTGATTTATCTTTTTCACTTCTTCAAGTATCGCATCCCGCTCCCCGCCTGTCAGCAGATCTACGTCCGTAAATTCAAATTGAACAGCACAGTCATTTAAAAGCTTTTTTGTTGCTTTGCAATGACTGCATGTGCTCAGGGTATATATTTTTACCGGAGGCTGCATAGGTTATTCCTCGTTTCTTATGAACAGTCTCATAATCCTAAAAATGGCAGTTCATTTACCACAGAGACACAGAGGCACAGAGAACTAAATGAAAAATAGGAAATAATTAATTGGAAGTAAAAAATCTCTTGTCTTTTATTTCTCATTTCTCACTTCTCGTTTATTATTTTCCTCCGTGCCTCTGTGTCCCTGCCTGCCGGCAGGTCCGTGGTTAACTGCTTTTTATAGGTTAATAAGTTATGTGAAAATCATATCATGGGGTTAGGTTTTTTTTCAAAGGGAGGAGTAAGCCGGGCCTTCTTCTTGATTTTTTTATATGTTTCGTTAATAATGTTTACAGGTGATATTTAATAATTTAGCGTATGTTATATCCGATGCTTCTCCACTTCAACGAAACAGCGCTTCCGGCCTTTTTTTTCACCGTAATCTAAAAACAAGATTCCTCATGGAGTTTATCCTGAGTTGCAAAATATTTTTTTTAGGGTCAATATGTTTAAATCTTTATTTGAAGGGGGGAGTAAATGACTAACAATTATGAAGAAGAGATAAAAAAACTGGTAGCGGATATTGCAGAGATTCCTGTTGAAAAACTCAAGCCTGATGTTGATTTTTTTAAGGATCTGGGAATGGATTCATTGAAGGCCATTGAGATAGTGGCGGCGTTTGAGAAGAAATACAAGATTATTATCCCTGAAAATGAGATTCCCAATATCAGCACGGTCAACCAGATAGTCGCATATCTGAAAAAACCTTGATAATACAAAGAGAAAAATACCAAAGCCGTATCTTGCCGGATTCAATTTTTCTCAAAAAAAGCCGAATATCATATCAGACGAGGTTTTTTACTATGAAACGCATGAACTACGGATTAAAAAGGTGGGAAACTCTACACTGCTTCCCTCAAAAAAAAGGCAGCTTACATATTTCCCCTCTAAAAAGAGGGGCGCAGGGGTGTGTTTAAAAGAACCTATGAACAATTTCAATATTAACAAAAGAGTCAATCCTAAAGGGTTAAAGAAAGATGAATACGATGTTATCATCATCGGCGCAGGCATCGGAGGGCTGACCTGCGGGAGCTATCTGGCAAAGGCCGGGATGAAGGTTTTGATTGTGGAAAAAAATCCTAAACCTGGCGGATACTGTGTTTCATTCATAGATGATTTGCAGAATCAATTCCCTCATCAGTCAAAGGAAATAGCGTCTTTCTTTAAATTTATTAATCCATCTAATTTTATAGCGCTATATGCGCAATTGAAAAATAAAACTTTCAAAGATGTATTGGATGAATTTTTTAAGGATGCCCAGCTAAAATCACTCCTGAGTATTTTATTGGGAAATATGGGATTGCCGTCTTCTAAAGCTTCAGCTCTTGCAACTATTGCACTGTATAGGGAACATATTTTTGACGGGGGTTATTATCCAAAGGGCGGTATGCAGGCTTTGCCAGATGCCTTGGTTAAAAAATTTAGAGAATTAGGCGGAAGGGTTTTACTTTCTACAACAACAGATAAAATAAAAATTGCGGAAGGCAAAGTTAAAGGCGTTATCATAAATAAGAATCACCTCCTGCCCTCCAAATACGTAGTTTCTAACTGCGACGCACGGCAAACCTTTCTGAAATTAATTGGCAAAAAATACCTAAATAGTTCTTTCATTGGCAAATTAGAAAAATTGACCCCATCTATTTCCGCTTTTTTAGTCTTTCTTGGAATAAATAAAAAACTGAATAAAGAAATACAAAAATGTTCAGGACTGTGGTACTTTCCATCTGATAATGTGGATAAGTATTGGGCATTTGTTCAACATAATTTTAGTAATGCTAATGTATTTTGTATGTTTCCGTCTTTCCATGATACGACTTTGGCGCCTGCAAATTCAGAAACTATTACGTTAATGGTCGTTGCGCCGTTTAAAACAAAAATTTATTGGGAGACTAACAAATCTGTATTTACTAACAAATTAATAAAACGCGCAGAAGGAGTTATTCCCAGCTTGTCCTCTCATATCGTTATAAAGGAAGTTGCGACACCTTTTACTCTACATAATTATACCCTAAACGATAAAGGCGCTATACGCGGATGGCAGCCTACGATCTGTCAGACAGCTGCAGATTTGGTTCCACCAAATTCCTTTATCA
>JACQXH010000273.1:4526-12307 GCA_016208845.1 Nitrospirota bacterium
AATTCCTTTATCAGCGGGTTATTTTTAACAGGGCATTGGACGACTACTCCTTTTGGTCAGGGGGGAATTTCTATGGTGGCTTATTCAGGACGAGGTGTGGCAGAGTCAATTTTAAAGACATCTGACAATAAGATGCACCTAAGGCAATTTCAAAAGGTTAGACATTAATGAGCATTTATTCCGTGCCAACATTTATCGGCGCTATTCTCGTTTTTTTGATAGGTGTATTTACATTTGCAAAAAATAAAAAATCAGGGACTAATATTTCTTTCGCCTTATTCTGTCTAAGTGTTTTTATTTGGCTTTTTTCATATACTATCGCTTATTCTGCTAAGAGGTTTGAAATAGTTACTTTCTTTTGCAATGTGGCTTGTACCGCAGTAATGTTTACTGCTCCTACATTTTATCATTTTTCTGTTCAACAGTTAGGATTCCAGAAATTTAGGAAAACCATAATTATTCCATATATGATAATAGGTATTTTTATGCCATTATTTTTACTGACAGATTATTTTTTAAGAAAACCGCATAAAACTTTTTGGGGCTATTATTCTACTGCAGGACCATTACATCCTTTATATTTGCTGATGCATTTTACAATAGTCGGTGTTGGATTCTTACTTTTATTTATGAAATATTTTAAAACACCTGAAACTGCGATCCTGGAAAAAAGGCGTTTGAAATATATATTTGTCTCATATGTTCTCGCGGCCATCGGCGCAATTGATTTCACCCAAAAATACGGAGCTAATTTTTATCCCTTCGGATTCATGTTTATTGTTTCTTTTGTTGTAGTTACCGCCTACGCCATTCTCCGTTACCGTCTCATGGACATAAAGCTTGTCTTCACAAGAACTATGGCGTATTCCATCTCCATAGGAATTCTCACCGGCATTTTTGCGTTCCTCATTTTCTTTGCGACTAAATCACTTTCTAAAATTGCACAAGCTGATTCGTTCATAATTTATCTCGCTGCGGCTCTCATTATCGCTTTTCTCTTCAACCCTATGAGGGTCATCATGCAGAAACTCATTGACAGAGTCTTCTACAAGAAAACGTTTGATTATTACGAAACCATGAAAAAAATGGGACAGGACCTCGTATCGATGCTTGAATCAGAAAAAATATTCAGCTACATCGGAGAGACTCTTTTTAACACCATGAATCTGAAAAGCATTTATCTTTTGTCCCATTCTCCTGACGGCAATTATTTTGAAGCGGTCTATGATAAGTCTCATAGCACAGACAAAAGTCATCAGCCGGAAGGGAAGGCGTTGAAAATAGACGGCGCTTCTGATTTGTTCAGACTGCTGAAAACCCCCAATGACGCTATTATAAAATATGACCTGCCGGCTGCCGTTGATGTGCATGGAGAAGAGGCAATAATAAGCGTTATCAACACAATGAAGTCTTTTCATAGCGAGGCAATTGTTCCCGTGTTTGTTGACGCTAAAATAGCAGTTCTAATGGTTCTTGGCGAGAAAAGGTCCGGCGATATGTTTTCTGATGAAGACCTAAGCTTCCTGAAAACAATTGCCGGCCAGGCGGCATTTGCAATAAATAATGCGCGTCTTCATATGGAAAAAGTCCAATCCGAGAAATTTACGACAATGGGCGTGATGTCAGCCGCTTTCGCGCATGAGATAAGGAATTCGGTTACGTCAATAAAAACCTTTGCCCAACTGATGCCTGAAAAATATGACGACAAAGAATTCAGGGATGTGTTTTCAAAGATGGCGCTTACTGACGTGCATAGAATGGACACGCTTATTAAGGATTTGCTTGACTTCTCAACCGGCGGTGCCTCAATCAGCGGGAAAGACATAAACGCAGCAGCCCTTTTAGATGAGACTCTGGAACACCTGAGGGAAAGACACGAGCTTGGAGAGAGGAATGTAGAAGTCCGCAAGTCTTACGACGGCAAGAAGATATTTATTAAGGGCGATGATAAAATGCTCAGGCAGGTGTTTATCAATATAATGACCAATGGATGTCAGGCCATGAAGCAGGGCGGGATATTGGGCGTGGCTGTCAAGCCGAATGGCTCTATGGTGGAGATTGATATATCTGATACAGGAGAAGGCATTGCTCAAGAGAACCTGAAAAGGATTTTTGAGCCTTTTTTTACGACACGCTCTGCCGGCATAGGACTTGGGCTCGGACTTGCCATCAGCAGGAAAATAATAGAGGATCACTGCGGGAATATTACTGTCTCAAGCGATCTGAATAAAGGCACAACTTTTACGGTGTTTCTGCCTGTTTATAAAAAGGACACATGAGAGAAACAACCCCCTTAATCCCCCTTTGTTAAGCCAACAGTAGGTGACTTAAGCAGGGGAATTGCCCATTCCAAATTAGAAAGAGCCATAATTTTTCCGTAACACAGAAACGACTCCCGGTCTATACAATGCCGCCTGCATTATAGTAATATTTTAATTATGGAGAAAAAGCTCTGCCTCTTGATTTGCGAAGACTTTAAGCGCGAGACAGAGGCAATTATTGGATCAGGCGATTTCTCTGATGTGAGTGCATTGACCTTCCCTGCTGTCTGTTACACTAGCTTAAAAGATAAAAAAATCTTTACTGACCTTATACCCGATGGCGGCAATGAGTGCGGACGATCCGTTATTCTGGGAGGTTCCTGCTTAAAGGGGCATAGTATACTCGATAAAGAAGCCGGCCGGCTTCTGCATTATTCGCCCCGCAAGTGTTTTTCCATGTTCATGAATGAGAAGCTCGTAGATAAGTATCTAAAAGACAAGTCATATCTGATGACCCCTTGTTTTATCTCTGAATGGCGTCAGCGCCTAAAAGCAATGAGATTAGACCAGAAATCAGCGAGGAGTTTTTTTAGAAAATCCGCGAACAGGCTTATATTGCTCGATACAGGCATTCGAAAGAACATGTCAAAAAAACTGCGTGAAGTCTCTGCGTATGTCCGCATGCCGGCAGAGATACTTCCTGTCGGGCTGGATCACTACCGCATGTTTCTGAAGGAGATAATCCTTGATTGGCGTATGAGGGAAAGTCAGGTCATTGAGGAAATTGTAAAGGATGAGACAATTATCACTGCGCCGTCTGCAACCAGTGAACAGGAAAGGCGCGGGCACAGGCGGCTGAGCATTGAAGGGACTTGTCTTGTTGAGATGAACGACTCTGAGATGGTCCGGCTTAAAGACGCAAGCATGGGCGGCATGCGCCTGACATGCCAACGGCCTCTTCCCCCAAACAGCACTCACTCGGTGAAGATCTTTCCAACCATATCTGATGAAATACATCTGACAGGGATCGTGGCATGGTCCTCTGCGGTTAAAACGGATGCAGGCCCTAACACTTTTGAGACAGGAATAAAATTTGCCGAGTTGAGCATGAACACTGCTCAGGCTCTTGAGCGGTTTCTTAACATCCCTGCCGTTTAACGCTATAATATCGCGGAAAAAAATTATTCCTGCAACAATACTTGTTCCAGCCGGTACAGATTATCGTTGTTTTCCTTCCCATTATTTACCCTGATCTATATCATATACACTCCAGTGAATGGGGTATATATTAAGAACAAAAGAGAGAGCCGGAGAAGCGGACCGGCGTACAGTGCAGGCCCTATGAGGCCTGGGGAAGGAGACAAATAGTTTTGTTTGTGACCTTATTTATGTCTGAAGAGACGATTTTTTGACATTCTTTTGTCAGTTTATTCTAATTCAAGGAGAATTTGAAGATGGCAAAACCCGAAGAATTGTGGCAGTGTCAGGTCCCAACGTGCGGATATATATATCATGCGGATAAAGGTGACAAGAAAGGGAAGATCCCTCCAGTCACCAGATTTGAAGACCTGCCTGAGGACTGGAAGTGTCCGCTCTGCGGAGCCGGCAAGCATATGTTTAAACCGCTGGCATAAAGAACTTTATGCGGAATACATATCCTATTTATGTTTTGTTTTAATGGGCGGGTATGGTTAATGCCTCAGTTGACAGCTTCCTGGTGTGTTTATTACTCTATCGGTGTCCATCAGCAGCAAAACACATTTTATTAGAATTATGTGGTTACTGGTTCGCACCGGTATAAAAAAGATATAAATAAGGAGGATCAAATGAGGGCCAGGACAATACTCGAGACCATCGGCAATACTCATCATGTAAGGATAAATAAACTATTCAGTGATCATGTGGAAGTTTGGATGAAGCTGGAGCGCTCGAATCCGGGCGGCAGCATCAAGGACCGCATCGGACTGTCAATGATAGAAGATGCTGAACGAAGAGGCGTGCTCAAAAAAGACAGCATAATTATTGAACCAACCTCAGGCAACACAGGGATCGGCCTTGCAATGGTCGCGGCAGTCAAGGGATATAAACTTGTTCTTGTCATGCCCGAGTCGATGTCTGTCGAGCGCCGCAAACTTATGTCTCTCTATGGGGCGGAATTTGTATTGACCCCGAAAGAAAAGGGCATGAAAGGCGCTGTGGAGACAGCAGCAAAAATGGCCGGTGAAACGCCAAACGCGTGGATGCCTCAGCAATTTGAAAACGAGGCCAATACAGAGGTGCACAGGAAGTACACGGCACAGGAAATTCTCAGGGATTTCCCTGAAGGCATCGATTATCTCATCACCGGCGTCGGCACAGGCGGACACATAACCGGGTGTGCGCAGATCCTCAAGAAAGAGTTTCCAGGGCTAAAGGTCTTTGCCGTAGAACCAGCACTTTCGCCGGTCTTGAGCGGAGGTCAGCCCGGTCCCCATCCAATACAGGGCATAGGCGCAGGTTTTGTCCCCGGCATTCTCGATCGTGATATCCTTGATGGGATCATACAAATCACAAAAGAGGAGGCGTTTGAATATACTCAGCGCTGCGCCAAAGAAGAAGGCATCCTGGTCGGCATATCCTCAGGGGCAGCCCTTGCGGCAGTATCGAAAAAATCAAAGGATGCTGCTCAGGGAAGCCGTATACTTACTTTCTGCTACGATACAGGAGAACGTTATCTCTCAATAGAAGGGCTATTCTGATTTTATTACCCGCATGTTTGCGAATCGAAAACATGACCTGTATAGTCTTTATTTTCCTATATTAAACTAAATAATACGATAATTTGCATTATTGTATTTATATTTTATGCATTAAAAGTATAAAATTGTTCCCTGTTCAGGCAATTAATTATTAAACAGGAGAGCAAAGCAATGTTAAAGATCAGTGATGTAGTACAGTCCAAGAGGTCAGCTATCTGGTCAGTCAGTCCCAGGGATACTGCATATAAGGCAATGGAGATCATGGCGGATAAGGATATTGGTGCATTGGTAGTTATGGACAATGATAATGTCGTCGGCATTATCTCAGAGAGGGATATAGCCAGAAATGTTATTTTGGATGAACTTGCTTCCAGAAAAGTTCCGGTTGCAAAATTAATGACAAGAGATGTTTACTGCATCAGTGATGATAAGGGTATTGAGGATTGCATGAAAGTCATGACCACAGCCCATATCCGGCATATGCCTGTCTTTAAAGGCAAGAAGTTGGTCGGGATAATAACTTATGGTGATATCGCAAATGCATTGCTGCTTGAGCAGAGGATAAAGATACATGACCTGGAAAATTACACAGCATGCACAGATTCAGTATTATATGATGAGGATTAGAGAATAACCGCCTTATTATTGCAGTATCCGAATCAGTAAATATATAAACAGCAGTTGAACCAAAGAGATAATTAGAGTCTGTTTATAAGCTCCGGTTTTGCTGTCATTCCGGCTTGTCCGGAATCTTTTTTCAGAAGGATTCCGGACAAGCCGGAATGACGTAACCAGCGACATATGGTGATTTTTAAACAGACTCTAATTTATTGCAACTTCCAATTTGAAACCTCTGCGTATTCTGAGGTGAATTGCCGCTTGCAGGATAAATAACAATTTTTGAAAAAAGGAGATGAAAAATGTCTGAAACTAATGCAGTAATCGAAACAAAATTTGGGAATATTGAACTTAAATTCTTTCCTGAAACTGCGCCGAAGCATGTCAGTAACTTCATCGAGCTTGCGAAAAAGGGATTTTATGACGGCACGACATTCCACCGCGTCATTCCCGGCTTTATGATCCAGGGCGGTGACCCGAACTCAAAGGAAACTGACAAATCCAGGCACGGCACCGGCGGTCCCGGATATACTATCAAGGCTGAATTTAATGACAAACCTCACAAAAGAGGCACCCTCTCAATGGCGCGGTCAGGCCATCCTGACAGCGCAGGCTCGCAGTTCTTCATCTGCGTGGCTGATGCGCGTTTTCTTGACAGGCAGTATACAGCCTTCGGCGAGGTGGCCTCAGGCATGGAAGTTGCGGACAAGATAGTCAGTCAGCCCAGAGACAGCCGGGATAATCCGGATGAAAGAGTTGAGATGAAAGTGAAGATCGTGGAGAAATAATTTTTACCTAATGAAAAATGCATTTCTAAGAGCGGATATTGGGGTGGGGTTAGATAAATTAAGGTAAGGGGCTAATCCGGATTCTACCTGGACTAATAACAACTATTTTATTTTTCAAATTTTCAAATTTTATCTTTTTAACAGAGTCTATGAAAATACTTGTAATCAATGCAGCTTTAAAATCTGATGGAACACGGATTAAAATTACTCCAAAAGGTGCAGGTCGTAATTTTGGTATTGGATAATCGAGGTCTCTTGTAACAATAATGCTTCTCTCCTTTGCAGCCTTAGCCCAGAGGATATTATCTGAAGACCCTCTAATATTTGATGCTGCGACATCAAAAACATCATGCTTAAACGATGAGAGAAATTCTACTATTCCGAACGGCAGGTTTTCATCAACGAGAAACCGCAATGAGATGTTCCTCGGAAAGAGTTTCTGCTGCATAAGCAAGTGCAGCCCTCACGTCTTCCTCTTTTATTCTATAGTCCTTACACACTTCTCCGATGGTCATACCGCCAGCCAGCCCGCCGACGATAACCTCAACAGGTACTCGTGTGTCTTTAATGACGGGCTTTCCACCCATGATATCGGGATCTATCTCTATTCTCTTTTTCCAGTCTGTCTTCATGTCTTAAATCTAACATAATCAGGCTTTCTTTTCAATTTAAATCATACCTCCTCATACTTCTAAATTAATTGACAGAATGCCTTTGTTGCGAAGGATTTGTAACTACTGACGGCCCTGCCTGCTCGGACACAAGTCGTTCCGACCGGCAGGCAGGTTTTGTTTGGGGGCTGATGTGGGTGGAATGGGAATGACGTTAACCCCCAAAATGCAATAACATAGTCAGACAGCAGGCAGAAATGTCATCAAAACCTCTATAAAGCAACCTGCCTACCGGCAGACAGGCAGTATTTTATTGAAATTATATATCGAGTTTCCTGTAAGATATCATACCGCTAAAAACAGTTATCTTGCGTATCCAAAGGTGTTGTTCGAAACGAATCCGTGCAGTGCCGGACGAATAGAGCTTTTTCAGCCATCTCTGCCTGCTATAAAATGCGGTCAATTGCTAATCATCATCTTAAAAGTTAGGTATAAAAGCTTCAAAAACAGCCCATATTAAGTATAATATCTTATCAAAGGCAGGATGTGAAATGATTATCATTCATAAAATAGACGATTTTCTTTTTGATATTTTTCCGAAAGCCAAAGAGGCGGGGAAAAGTGTTGAGACTTTAAAAGATGAGCTGGAAAATTATTATACCTTCGCCCCCTATAAACCAAAAGTAGAGATCGATAATGAGTATATCAGGATTGAAATAGACACATCAGCTATTATCAGCCAGAAGCCGGCCTTTGATACCGCGA
>JACQXH010000274.1:0-7298 GCA_016208845.1 Nitrospirota bacterium
GGCCGGATCGTGAGGATGGAGATCGCAACTGACATAACAGAGCGCAAAAAGATCGAGGAAACCCTTAAAAGAGCTGAACAGATGAAACTGGTCGGCGAATGGGCCGCGGGACTGGCGCATGAGATCAAAAATTCTCTTGCAGGCATCAAGATATCAGTGGAGGTTTTGCTGGCAGAAGTTAGCGCGTCGGCAGAGGACAAGGCTACAGTATTACAGGCCCTTGATGAGATCAAACGAATTGAGTTATTGCTAAAAAGCCTGCTCAGCTTTGCCAAACCGCCGAGGTTGCAGCTGCTTCCAGTTAATGTAAATGAAATTATTCAAAAAACCATTGATATTTCATTGAGACAGCCTGTTATTTCGCCGGGCAAAGCGTCAAAAATTGATATTGTGACGGATTTTGACAATAATATCCCCAGGACCATGGCTGACCCCCTGCAGCTTCAGCAGGTCTTCATGAATATACTGCTCAATTCAGGTGAAGCCATAGATGACAGGGGAACTGTAACCGTTAAAACGGGTTATAATGCAGAAACAAATTCTTTAATTGTGAATATATCTGATAATGGCACAGGGTTAGACGAAAAAATAATAAGCAGGATATTTGAGCCTTTTTTTACGACAAAGTCCAAAGGCACCGGCCTGGGGCTGGCCATCACCAAAAGGATAATTGAACAGCACGGAGGTAAAATTTCTGCAGAAAACCTGCCGGGTGGAGGAACAATATTCCATATTGACCTTCCTGTCAGAAAGGTTGAAGAGGAACGCTATTATGAGCACTAAAGGCAAGGTATTTATCCTCGATGACGATGAACTTATTCTCTCAATGCTATCCAAGGTATTGAAAAAAGAAGGCTATGAGGTTCGTGCAGAGAGCAGGACAGAAGATGTAGTAAAAAAAATGAGAGCCTGGTCGCCTGACATCGTCCTTCTGGACATCAGGCTTCCGAACCGCACCGGCATAGAAATACTTCAGGATATCAAGACCGACGGACTGGCCGCAGAGGTGATAATGCTCACAGCAGACGATACTGCTGAAACTGCCGTAAAGGCGATGAAGCTCGGCGCTGTTGATTACCTGACCAAGCCTTTTAATATCGAAGAAGTCAAAATTGTAATTGACAAGACTCTCGAAAAAGAAAGCCTCAAACAGGAAGTGGCATACCTCAGGAAAGTCTATTCTGAAACGTTTGAAAAGGACTTCATAGGAAAATCCGCAGCAATAAAAGAGATATTCTCAAAAATGGAAAAAATGGCTCAGGCCCGTGTTTCATCCATTCTTATTACAGGAGAAAGCGGGACCGGCAAGGAGATCATAGCCAGAAGTATTCATCGCCTGATTTACGGCCCTGCCGGCGAAAAGCACGCGCCCTTCATCTGGATCAATTGCGCGGCCATGCCGGAGTCCATCCTTGAGAGCGAGCTCTTTGGCTATGATAAGGGCGCATTTACAGATGCAAAGACCGACAAGAAAGGTCTGTTTGAGATGGCTAAAGGGGGCTCGATACTGCTCGATGAAATTGGTGACATGAAGACCGGCCTCCAGAGCAAGCTGCTGCGGGTGCTCGAGGAAAGGATGATAAGGCGCATCGGCGGGGATAAAGACATACCAATAGACGTAACTGTGATAGCCACCACCAACAAAAACCTCCAGCAGGCTGTGGAGAACGGAGAATTCAGAAAAGACCTGTTTTTCAGGCTCAGCGCCTTCTATCTGTATATTCTGCCGCTCAGGGAAAGGCAGGAAGATATACCCCTGCTTGCCAGATATTTCCTCTCTCTTTTTGCAAAGAAATATAATAAAAAGAAGATCATAGATATCTCGCCCGAAGCCGAACAATTATTAATTTCCTATAATTGGCCCGGCAATGTCAGAGAGATGAAGAATCTGTTTGAAAGATTTGTAGTGCTGGAAAATATTGATGTTATATTGCCGGAACATCTTCCGCACTGGATAACTAAAAAGGCAGAAGTCCCGGCACAGCCATCAGCAGGGAAATTTGTCCTTCCTGACTCCGGCATATCAATTGAGGATTTTGAAAAAGACCTTATCCTTCAGGCACTCGAAAAGACGGAAAACAATAAGGCCCAGGCGGCCAAGCTTTTGAATATGACCTACGACGCCTTCAGGTCGCATCTAAAAAAATATGGCATAGCATAGCCCGATAATTATCCCTTATCTCGCTGAAATATATATTGCTACAACCATAAAGACCATGCTCCCAAAAAGCAATGCGGCAAACATATACTTAACCACAGATAAAACCGCTGGTTTTTTCTTACTTTCTCCGTTATTGTTTTGCATTTTCATCCTCCTGATTTATACAGCATTATTATGGATATAAAGCATATCCGATGTAGATAGAAGCAATGAATATGCCAGCGTAATGCAGAATAAGATAACTCTTTGAATTATTTATTTAATTTCGGCAAGGGGATTTATTTATCATTCGATATTATGAATATATCTGGCCAAATAACCATGCCAATCCGGCATGATCACCATATACACACTACTCATTAGCCATCAATTCCACGACAGCGCGAGTCATTTCAGATGTGATTGCATGGGCTGTATTTATTCTCCCGCGGTCGAAGAAATAAACGCCGTCATCACCCCTGTTATAGCTCTTGGAAGACCAGACCGTCTCCAGGCTTTTTCTTTCAATTACTGTTACAGAAAAATCCACCTGGGGAGACCCTTCAGTACCCTGATAGTCCTGATAATCCATCACCCGTCCCGAGAGGACCAGGTCCGCATCTAAAATGCCCAGAACAAGCGACGCATTGGCAACGGACATGCCCCCCTCCATTATGATCCTCAGGCCAAGCAGCTCCTGCCTTACAATGCCGGGCTCAATGACCTCAAAATTCCCGGCCTCTCTCAGTTGTCTGACAAAATGCAGCGCCACAATATCACCGGCATTTTTCCTGCTGCTCTCATTTATGAATGGAAGAACTGCCACCGTGTATTTCCTGTCAGGTATCATCACAGGAGAGCGATAAGATATTTTAGGCAAATACTTTTTCTTATATTGAGAATAACCCCTTTCACTTTTGCCGGAACGGCGTTCGGAAAGATCCCTGAAAAGTGTATTAAGCGCTTTTTCCTGAAGGTCTCCTGCCTCTTCGATCAGACTCAATCCGAGTATACCTGCCGAATCATCGCCTGCCAATCCTGCGTTGCCCATCCACAGGATCGCCGGCTTGTCTCCTGCTGAAACCAATCGTGATATTAATGCTATCTTTGGGGGATATTTGTCATCATAAAGTTCCAGGGACGTAATTAATACCGCATCCGCCTTTGTTTCATCCCTTAATGCCTGAGCTACATCCGCGTCAATGCCGCCTGTGTAGCGTATGCGGTGAAATGTCATGAATCGCTCAAGGACCTTGTCATCAATGGTCCTGAATCCGTTTTTCTGCAACTTGTAAATAAGGGACTGTTTTATTTCTTTAAGAGGGGCCGGCGCCCCGCTGAGATTCTGGATCGGCAGGACGGCTACTGCAAGTCCTTCTGCCCTGTAATCGGGACTATCAACTGTTAAAGCCAACTCGGGCTCTGACCCGGCAATTATCAAAGCTGTTTTAGGCGCAGATCCGGCACAGCCCGAAAGGCAGATCAAGCACGCAAAAAAAAAATAACCCAAAAGGAGCATTTGGAAAAGTTGTATATTATTATCTGCCCCGCATTATTCATAAATCGCCAAATGAATTCACAAACGAAATGCAGGATATGGTATTTGAGCGGATTTTTTTGCTGATAAGTTCAGACAGGATGTCTGAACCAGCAAAAGCCTCGCAGACTGCCAGGAAGGCAGTTGAGAATGAGTCGAAAATATTATATCCTGCATTTCGTTTGTGAATAATTCAGGTTAATCGCTGTTTCATTTAAAAAATGTATTGATGAGTTCATTTACCGCTTTCTCTGTTATGTCGTTCATCGGCTCGCCTCCCCCGCCAAAAAGCCTGTCCAATGTATTTATTCCGCCCTTTGTAGAGGACGCGGTCCAGACTATCTTTCCTGTCCGGGCCTCAAGCATGATGAGGCTCATAGAGATAACATTAGCTGAAGTTGTTCCTGACCTTACTGTCTCATACTCTTTCACAGCCCCTGTGATCACAGCATCTGCCTTGACAATGCCGGTAAATTTTACTATCTCCTCTGCCGACGGGGCAGATGGGTTCGTGATCCCAACCAGCACAACACCGCGGCTGACCTCGCCTGTGGGTATCACATAAACCTCGCCCGTGGACAAAAGCATGTTTATGAATACATCCCTCACCCTGTCTGCAGCAAGGTTATCCCTTGAAAAGTTCTCAAAAGGCATGACCGCGACTGTCTTGATGGCAGCAAAATCCATATTCGGGTCATGATAAGACGTATCTTTTGCCGTAGCGCATGACATTAAAAAGACAATGAACAGAAGCAGGATGATCTTGAAAATATTTTTTTCTCTCATAAGCATCACGCTCCTCCACCTGCCTATTACTATCACCTAAATTGAGCAATTCTTTTTTTGTCATTCCCGCTTGTCGGGAATCCTTCTTAAAACAGGAAAAGATTCCAGACAAGCCGGAATGACACTTGTTAGGTGATTGCATTTTCTTAAAATGCTCTATGTCTTCATTAAAGAATCTCTCGATTTAGGTATCACAGGATTCTCTATCTTAGAAAACACATTTACCATCCAATATTATTTTATCACAAAATAAACAACCCCGTCAGAATACCATCCTGAATGAAGCACTGGATGTTTTAGTATCTGAGGTCTGGGACTCAGAATCAGACTTGAATATCTGATAGGCCATATCAAGGTACATGTTCCTGCTTATGTTCCACCTCAGGCTCGGCCCGATGATCCTGCTCTTGCCCTCATCAGACGTCAGCGCCTCATTAAATGCCAGATTGAACTGGAGAGTGCCTTCCCTGAACGGCGACCACGTCATTGCATAATTCTGGATGGTGCTTGTCTTATCAGCGCCGGAAATTTTACTTACTGAGAAAGAGAGGAACAGTGTTTCAAAAGGTTTGTAAGCCACGCTCAGGTCTTTTTTCCCTGTTGATGTAGTTGGTTTGGGGCTGCTTCCTGTGAATTTAGACTTTGTCATTGAATAATTGAGGTTCAGGTTCAGTTTGGGATGAGGGATTATAGATGATCCGACAAGTATTGTATTGCTCTCCTGCTTTTCTCCATCACCTGAGGTCTGGAAGCTGATGCCATCTGCCACATTTATGTTTATCCCTTTGTATAATTCGGCAATATTGTTAAGGAATACAGAACTTCTTTTGCTTGTTTCTCCGTCAATTGTCTCAGACTGCCCGCTGTATGTCAGGGTATGGCTCAAGGTCTTCAGAGGGACAGCATTGACCGAGGCGCTGTAGATGTAATTATGCCCCTTGCTTTCAGTGTCAGAGATATCTTCTCTCGCAACCCTTGCATTGCCTGAAAAGATACTGCTGAACCTGTGGCTTAAAGACAGGCCATTGGAGAGCGTGGAGCGCTTAAGCGAAGATGGGTCAGTAGTTGAGAGAAAGTAAGCGAGCTCATGAAAAAGAGACGGTGCATCCAGTATCCTCGTCCTTATGTCCACATTATAAATGTACGTAGTGGTACTGACCGTTTCCTCATTCCTGACATCTGATGTGGTTTTTCTTATAAAGGCCTGGACCTCTGTAATAAAGATGTCTGAGAAATCTCCGGTCACCCCGATCGTATTAGCAAGCTTCAGTGGCGAAGTGACTGCCTTTATATACCTTGTCGTAACATTGGGGAGTTTTATCTCGAACCTGTTCTGGAAAGGGCCGAATGAAGCAGGGAATACTGTTGTCAGTAAATTCCAGTTCTGGTTATCTGAACTTGTATAGATATTCCACGAAAATGAGCCGGCGATCTGTCCGGGTAGTTCTCTTTGGACAAAGATATAAAGCGTATTAACCTCTGTCGGGTTTGAAAGATCGACCCCTGCGTTCCTGGGGCTGATATCAACACCCGCAGGAAGCCCTATGTTAAGACCGGCGACTGATGTGAGGTCGCCGTCAATAAGCGCTGAGTTTGGAACAAGTAGGTCCTGAACCGGATTATCATCAACAGCAGAAAGTCCTGCAACCGGAAATACCTGAAAACTTACCTCGCCTGCGCTGCCTGCTGTGGTTATCGTTGTCTCGTTATGAGCAATATTGTAACTCGTCAGCAATGAAACCCTTTTATTAAAAAGCAGGGCTGAGTACGTAACCCTTCCTGTATGGTCCATGGTCTTTTTGTCTATTTCATTTAATTTATCTTTTGTATTTCTGTATGAAGGCTGATAGCGTATCTCGAGGTCCTTTAAGGGCTCATATCTAATATTAAGCATGACAGAGTCTGTTTGTATGTCCTGAATTAACCGCTTCGAATCAAATAGGTTTGCTTTTCCCATGCGTATTTCTATGGAAGGAAAATCCTCAGGCCGCCATCCAAAACTCGCGTTATAGTCCTCAAGCACATTAGTCACTCCGGGAGAACCTCCTGATGACTCCTTTTTTTGATTCCTGCTGTAACCAACTCCGGCATTAAAAAGAGGGGTCCTCAGATTAAGCTCTATAAGGGGCCTGATCCTTGTGGTCGCAGATTCTGTGTCAGAGTCGCCGCTGAGTTTTGTCTTTGTTTTTTCAAAAATAGCATCGGCCTTCAGGGTTAGATTCGGATATATGCTCCTCATCAGGTTAATGTTATAGAGTTGATTGAAGGAGCTGGTCCTTGTCTGTGAGGTCCCTCCGGATGAACTGCTCGTAGAGTCAAAATGGCTGTAGTTCAATTCAAGATAGCCCTTGATCCCGTCGGCAACGGCAGCATGCGGCAACAGTTCAGAGATAAATAAAATGATAAAAAAAAGAATGAATTTTCTCAGACGATTCCTTAATCTTGCATTTTGCATCAGTAGTGTACTGTAAATAAATGGTTAAATATTAAATGCCGTCATTCCGGCTTGTCCGGAATCTTGCCTTCATAAGTAAAAAAAGAGGGATTCCCGATCCCGAAGCTTCGGGAGGAATGACATTTTTATAGTTTATAAACCTTAAATTATAAGAATATGAACGATCAATATGCGCATGAGATTTACCGGACACTACTAATTTTGCATTTTTGGTTACTTCTCCCCCATGATGCTGACCCAGTAAGGATTCGCACCCAGATCGATCCTGGATACAATTTTTTTACTTACGCTGTTGACTATCGCAAGGGTCTTTGTTTCCGGGATGATCAGGTAAATCCGGTTTTCATCCCTGTCTATCGTCATAAAGGCCGCACTGCCGA
>JACQXH010000274.1:7304-19592 GCA_016208845.1 Nitrospirota bacterium
ACCGGGATAAACGACAGCGGGTCATATACCTCCACCCTTGTCTCACGTCTTTTCGAGAGAGAAAAGATGTCTGTGTCAGGGTCCACTTTTATGGCCCTCATACCCGTCCCAACATAGATCCTTTTCACAACAGCTAACGATACGGGGTCAATAACGGTCAAATAAGATGACAGCTCATGGATCACATAAAGCCTGTCTCCAGTCCTGTTGAACTGGCCTCTCAAAGGGCCCGGTTCGGACGAAACTGCAGTAACAACGGCCCTGTTAGCCAGATCTATCACAGAAATAGTATTTGAGATAGTGTTGAACACATAAGCCCTTTTCCCGGCAGGGTCTATCAGTACCGAATTTGGAGCATTTCCCACATTTAACCTGCTAACCTCCAGGAGGCCCAGGGGATCTATTACGCTTACAGTGTTTGACCCCCTGTTTGCTGTCAGCAGGAGCTTTCCGTCAGGGCTTAGGGCAGGTTCCTGCGGGCTGTCACCTGAGCCAAGCCAGACCCTGTTTATGACCTCGCCAGACAAGACGTCGATAACATCGACCGCATCATCCCCTGAAAGCGCGACATACGCCTTTTTAAGCCGTTGGTTAAGGGCTATGCCTCTTGGTTCCCTGCCTGTGGCAATGACGCCTGTAACCTGCATGGCCCTTTTATCAAAAAGCAGTATGGTATTAGATGAAGGATCAGCCACATATCCCGTAAGGTCTGTTAATGGTCTTTCCGGTATAGCGACAGAAAACGATGGCGTAAATCTGAACTTATTTATGGACTGTGAATAGTTAAATGCGAGTGCAAAGACGAGCGGTTTGCCGGTGCTTAAATTAAAGGGGAAATCTATTTTTACGGGCTTGTCTGGAACAAGCAGTGACGCGGGCCCCTCTTCACCTTCTAAAGAGGCCCTGCTGATGCTGAATGAAAATCCTGAATAATGACCCGGCACGACCCTGCCTTCTGCGATGAGCCTTTGCCTCTTAATATCATTTCCTTTAATCTCAGAAATTGACAATGATACAGGGATTAATGAGCCGTCATCCCTCACGACAGATATCTGTTCAATATTAAACGTCAGCTTGTCGGCTTCCTGTGTCACGGGCTGCAGATACAGCAGGACTTTTTCTCCCCTGCCCTCATCTTCAGGAGGCGTTCTCAGTAGCGCAGATCTTTTCTGACATCCTGAGAAAACTATGAGAACAATAAAAGATATGATCAAATTTTTCATGATGGACCTTTCCTGATGTTGTAAACCTTCAGTTACGGGAAATATAGTATGTCTTAAAGAAGGATTCCCGATCCCGAAGCATCGGGAGAAATCACAGCCAAAAGACAAAAATATTTTATTCTCCTTTGTATTCCCGACTCTTCGGGATCATGTCAACTTGTTTAATACGTCTAAATATTAACAGTTGTCATTCCGGCGTGCCTGCCGGTCCGGAATCTTTCCTTTGTATTAATTCAAATCTAATCGAAAACACATCAAAATTCAAGAAAAAAAAGGGCCGGCGATTGCCGGCCCTGAGATAGTTCGCCTGAATAACGCGAATGTGTTAGTCTTTTGCGTGGCACTTGTTGCAGAGGGACCTCTGGTAAGAACCGTAGGTCATCGGCTTGTCATTGTATGCCTTTGTGGTCTCTGCGACTGTGCGGCCAAGGTTCCACTTTGCTAATGCAGCAGTTGCGTTTGGTGAGTCAGTGCCCGGCCACAGGCCTTCAACCGCGATCAATTCACCTTCGTTATTCCATCTTGTCATATGCTTCCAGCCGCTTGCATGGGCCCTGTGACAGCTTAAGCACATAACCCTGTCGCTTGTTGCAGGTCCGGTAGAAACACTGCCGTTATTGACCGCCTTTGCCTTGAGTGTCGCGAAATCAGTAGTGTTGTCCATCTGGAACGGCACGATGGAATCAAATGACGTGGCTGAGGTCCCTGTCATGTTTCCGCTGCCTACATATGCATTGTAGTTAGCTGTAACACTGGTACCCAGTCCCTGGTTAACTGGGTGGGTCATTTTCGAACTTGAGGCAGAATGCATGTCCGCATGGCAGGTTGCACACCAGTCTGATATGCCTTTTCCATAGGCAACGCGGGTTGGGGTAACTGCCTCTGTCCTGTTGTACGTGCTCGGAACTACCGCGTTAAAGACTGCGGTGAATACCTTGCCGCCTGTTCCTGCTCCCTGGGCTGCGTCGCCTCTGAGCAGACGATATGCGCCTACTGCCTGTCCTGTGGCAGGGACCACGCTCGTGTCATACGAGCCTGAGGCGATGATCGGTCCGCCTGATACGGAAAACGTGCCGTCAGCAAGTCTTCTTAATTTGCCGTGGTTGTCATGACAGCTGTTGCAGGAGAGCTGTGTTGCGTCCATGTCGCCGCCCGGAGCTGTCAGGTTGGTCCCGTCAGCATTATAGCCGAAGTCTGCGGCTACGATATTGTGGCCGTGCGTGTCGCCAAGTTCAGTGACTGTGGTCCCGGTCCTTGGACTGTATGTATAGGTCTTCTTCAGCCATCCAAAGTCTCCGCCCGGGGTCCTGTTGTAAGGCGGCGAACCCGCCGGCATATCTGCATCAGGTGTAACAATGTGGTAGCTACTTGCACCTGCTGCACCGTGGCAGTTTATACAGGTCGAACTTACGTCAGACCCTGCCAAAAGCGAACTGGCGCTTTTAGCGTCGTGAATATTGTGGCAGCCCATACACTCGGCGACACCGCCGGCGTGAAAGGCGCCTGCAACGCCGCTTAACCCAAAGGTTATTGCGAACGCCGCAATGAGTATTAAACTCAATTTTACTGTATTCATTTTATCCTCCTGTGGATCTTTCTCTCCGGCAGCCCGGCCATCCCTGTTATCAGGGACCCGCAGGCTTTGTGCCCCCCGATCTCTCGAGGTTTACCATTTTTTTCGGAAGATTTGCTGCCGACAAAGCCGGCAGCGATAATTGCGATACTTTTTAAAAACTTCTCCACACCACCCCCTTTATTGTTATTGATCAAGGACCTTATGCCCCTCCTTGTTTTTGGCCAGTCGTTAGTTTGAAGACGCTGACCCCTCTTTTCCTGCTCTGGCTTATATATATTTTGTCTTTAAGCATTACCGTGTCCTTCGGAGCTATAAGCCCGTCCGCTGCAAGGCTGCGGTCGCCAAACTCCGACACGAACTCAAAATCTTTATTAAAGACCATTACCGCGCACTTCAGCGTGTCGATCACGATGTAATTGCCCGTATCGTCCTTTGTTATCCCTGCTACAACACTGAACTTACCGGGGAGATTCCCTGCCTGCCCAAAGGACCGGAGCTTATGGTCAGGAGAAAGCACAAAGGCCCTGAACATAGTAGGTACTGTAAACAGCATGTTCCCGTCGCTGTCGATATCAAAACCAGCCATTTGTTTGCTGTACCTGTCCTTTTCTTCTAGCTCAAGAAGGGCATTTATGTCATAGCCATCGACAAAAACACCGCTTTCATCAGTTACCGCTATCCTGTTGGCAGGCGCATCAATCAGATATATTCTTCCTTCGCGGTATCTGATGAGATTAGGAGAAAATTTCGAAAATTCCGGGGGCAGATTTTTGATCTCAATGACTGACTTAAGTTCACCCCTGTAATTGCAGCGCAGAATTTTATAATTGTCATCCTTTATAGACAGGACGAGGATATCTCCGGCCTTATCTACCGCGACATCAAGTATTCCATCGAGGCTTCCGTCATCACCAAAACTGTAGATCTCCACGCCCTTATCATTAAACACCTTGACTTCTGACATCCCGATGACATAAAGCTCGCTTCTCTCCCTGTCGATAGAGAGCCTTACCCAGCTGTAAGGTATCGGGCCGGTGAAGTTCGACAATTTATACAGGAACGCCCCCTGTGTTTTCGCAATGCCTGAGACCGGGACCGCTGACAGAAGAAGAGCCATGATGATCACTGGAAGCCTGTTCCTAATTTGTTTCAGCATTATCATAAATCCTCTTGAGTTATTGCTTTTTGAATGACCTTTTTTCTTTTTCACAACATGTGTAATTGCAACGACCATGCCACATTGTTCCGGATGCTCATTGAAGCATTAAATCAAGCGGTTATATGATTTAGTAAAATCAAAGTGCATGGTAGAATCTGGTTGTATAACCAGATGGGCTAGTCGTTTGACCAGATTAACCGGACTGCCGGGCCTTATAACAAATTTTCTTTGTGACAGGGATCTTTTTCAATAATGAGAGAGTAAATCCAAAATTAGTGTCTGTTTATAAATAACCCTTGTTTGTCATCCCCGTGAAAACGGGGATCCAGAACATATTGAAAACAATGGATTCCCGATTATCCCGAAGCATCGGGACGGGAATGACGGACAAAAAACAGATTTAATAAACAGACTCTATTTATATCATCTCCCAAAAGCAGGAGTAATTAAAAAAACAGGTTTTAGATACTGTGGTACAATTATTGCAGGAATATAATCAGGGCATGATGAATAAAATTCTTATTATTGATGATGAACAGCCGTTGCTTTATGGCATGTCAAAGGCCCTCAAAAAATTGTGTGCCTTCGAGGGAGAGGTAACGACTGCCGCTAATGGCGCCGTTGCCTTAAAAGAAATCAGTGAAGGATCTTATGATATATGCTTTCTCGACCTGAACCTGCCTGATTCCGATGGTATAGAAATACTGAGAAGGATAAAAGAGAAGGCCCCTGAAACTACCGTTGTTATCATGACCGGGGATCATATTAGCAATGATCTGAAAAGAGAGATCGAAAAAGGCGGCGCATCCCTGATAATGGAGAAGCCTGTGGATCTTTTGGAGGTCAAGGCCTTTATCCGGTATGCACTTGATAAAGAAGGCTCGCGCAACGGACAAATATTCTTCAGAAAAGGTCTTTCTGAAGATAAAAGGAAATTTGAACGGATCCCTATTAACAGGGATGTTTTTTATTATCTCTCTGAGGACCCCACTGAGAATAGCAGATTTCATGCGCCTCTGAAAGCTGTTATCATTGATATCAGCAGAGGCGGGATGGGAATACGGACAAATTATTCCCTAAAGGAGGACCAATTGCTTTCTTTTCATAATGGATTCGAAAACATGTCCGGTATAGTCAAGTGGACCAAGTCAGTGGATACTGGTTGCAGGGCCGGGATAATGCTTGTATAATTGTGTTAATAAGTGTCCGATAAACTTCAATAGTGTAATTGAGGACATACACGCTTAAAGAAATATTTATAAAACAACCGGCAGGCAGGTATGATTTCAAAATTTTGTATTAAAGGAGTCAATTGAAGCAACTTTATTTAGCATTGATCTTAATATTCATATCCAATAATGCCATTGCATCGGACGCAAAACTGCCGCTGATCGACGGCAAAGAAACCCTGGCAACTGTCAATGGCGGGCCGATCACTCTGGAGGAATTCAACACAGCCCTTGCTCAGATCCATTCAGCTGAAGAAGCGAACAAATCTGAGGGGAAACATGCCGGAAAAATAGATTATAAGGGTGTCCTGGACCGTCTTATTAACTCAAAACTCATAGTGACAGAGGCAAGGAACATAGGGCTCGATGAACTCCCCGAAGTAAAAGAAATGGCGGAAAAAAATGCAAAAAATACACTGATAGGTCTCCTGAAAGGATTTCATGTCCGAGACATGCAGGTAGACGAAGAAGAAGCGGACCGGCTGTATAAAGAAGCCGTAATGGAGATGAAACTGAAGGCCGCCCTGTTTAAAAACGAGGCTGACGCAAAAAAGGTTGAGGCAGAGATAAAGGCAGGCGGTAATTTTGATGATATATTAAAGAAGGTCATTGCTGACGGCATAGCCAAAGGAGGGGCTCAGGGTGAGTATATCAAGGGCATTGATCTCCTGCCCCAGATAACCGAGGCTGCCGCGAAAATGGAGACAGGCTCTGTAAGCCCTGCCATAAAGATCCAGCAGGAGTATATAATTTTCAGGATCGAAGATAAACGGTTTCCGGATAATCAGGAAGCCAAAGACAAGGCCGGACAGCAGGCCCTGAAATACAAGAAAGACAAGGCCCTTGAAAAATACCGGGATTCCCTGATAGAAAAATATGTAAAAGTAAATACTGACATCTTTAACAGCCTTGATTATGAAACAACTCCGGAAGAGTTCGAGAAAATGCTGAAAGACGAACGAGTCGTTGCTGAGATAGAGGGGGAAAAACCTCTGACCGTGAGGGAATTGACAGAGGCCCTTCAGCAAAAATATTTTCACGGGGTGGAATCCGCGATCAAAGGCAAAAAGCTGAACGAAAAGAAGAAAGAACTTTTTCATGAAAATTTATTGCAGAGAATGGTATTCATAAAAGAGGCGCTCAGGCAGAGGATCGACAAAACAGAAGTTTACAAAAACCTGACCGGCCAATTTGAAGACTCTTTGCTGTTCGATACGTTCATAAGCAGGGTCGTGGTCCCTGATATCGATCTGGACGAAAAAGAAATTGAGAAATATTATAAGGACAACATTAAAGATTTTTCCTCCCCTGAGATGATGAAGATCCACGGCATTGCGTTCAAAAAAAGGGATGATGCAGAAAACGCAGTTGAAAAACTCAGGAAAGGAGTTGAGTTTAAATGGCTCAGCGCCAATGCAGAAGGCCGGGCAGACAGTAATGCCCCGGAACTTTTGAATTTTGAAGGCAATACCCTCCTGACAAGTGAGTTCCCCGAGGAGCTTAAAAAGGCCGTCTCAGGGGCCAAGGCCGGGGACTTCAGATTTTATGCAGGCCCTGAAGGATATTTTTATGCCCTGTATATTGAAAACGTTCTGCCTTCAAGCGCCATGAAATTAGATGAGGTCCGGAGAGATATTGCAAAAATAATTTTTAATGATAAACTTGAAAGATCAGTGGATGACTGGGTGGATAAACTTAAAAAGGTTTATAAGGTAAAGATATTTGCAACGGATTTATAAATTAACCACAGAGGGCGCAGAGAAAGGCATCAATAATAAAAGATAAAAGACTCGTTATTTTATTTTCTCTGTGTACTCTTTTTATTCATCAGCAGAGTTGCTGTTACTGGGAAAATTAATAATGAGAACACAGAGAGCTATATGGGAATTAAATGTTTCTTTCTCTTTAAAAATTTCCCTCTGTGGTCTCTGTGGTTTCCTTTTAGATTAACCACATGATATTGAACAGAAAGCGCACATATATCACCGCCGGAATATCCTTCCTTCTCTGTATTATTGCGTACACCCTTGCATGCGCGCCTGGAGCAGAACGGAGAAAATTTGTCCGCAAGACCTGCATAGAGTGTCACGCTGATTTTGCAAGTAAATATATGGGGATGAAAAGTGTCCATACTGTCATCAAAACAGGCCGGTGCGAGGATTGTCATCTGCCTCATGGAATAGTTCCCAAACTGCTGCTGAAGACCCAGGGCAATGCCCTCTGTTATACCTGTCATGACAGGGAAAAACTTGGCATGAGCAAGGCCATGGTGCATACGGCCCGTACAACAGGCCAATGCACTACATGCCATAACCCCCATGCATCACAGGCCGGCAAATTATTAAATGCCGAGGGCAGTCAGGTATGCTATCAATGTCATGAACGGACTGCCTATGAAAAGAAAGAGGTGCATCAAGTCCTTCAGACAAAGAACTGCGGTACATGTCATTTTTCTCATGCCTCGGATGAAAAGAACCTTCTAGTTTCAAAGGAAGGAGCGCTCTGTCTTTCCAGCCATGACAAGGATAAGTCATTATTTAAAAAGGCGCATGGAAGTTATCCTGTTGAAACCTCATCATGCACAGGATGTCATAACCCGCACTCATCATCACAGCCCAAACTGCTGAAGACAAGCGCCCACCCTCTTGTTATAAAAGTCAGCTGTGATAAGTGCCATAACCCTGCCTCAGCAGAAAGGCCTTTTGAAACAAAGCAGAAAGGCAGCAGCCTCTGTTACGAATGTCACAAAACCACAGACCTTAAGGCAGGCGGCGACATTGAGCACGTTCCTTTTCAGGACGGTAAATGCAATGCATGCCATAATCCGCACGCCTCTGAAAGCAAGACATTGCTTGCAAAAAAAGGGAATGAACTCTGTTTTACATGCCATGCAGACAGGAAAACTGCTGTGGCGGTAAACCATAAGGCTGTCAGGGAAGGTAAGGGTTGTTTGTCATGCCATAAGCCGCACAGCGCCGGATTTCAGAAGCTTCTTTCCATGAAGTCAGATGAACTATGTGTTTCCTGCCATGAAAAGACTCAAAATAAACTAAACTCAAAAAATATTCACCTGCCTTTTTCCGAAAAGAAGTGCGACGCATGCCACAACCCGCACGGATCCAATTATGCAGGCATTTTAAAGGACAGGACGGACACGGTTTGCTACTCATGTCATCCGGATGCAGAGGCAAGGTTTATGACAACATACACCCACAGGCCGGTCATTGATGCGCAATGCGGCGCCTGTCATGACTCCCACGGCTCTGATTTTAAAGGCCTGCTACGGGCCTCTTCTGAGGATCCCAAGCTGTGCGCAAGCTGTCACGGAGATCTGATCAAAGGGGTAGTAAAGGGCTCCAGTCATCCGCTGTTCGAGGCCGGCAAGTGCCTCACGTGTCATGATTCCCACGGCAGCAATGTTGCAGGCATGATAGTCCGGAAGCAGGCATCGCTGTGTTTTTCATGCCATGACCCAAAACTTGGCGAAGCGATAAAAGACGTCAAAAGCACACATCAGCCCTTTGCAGACGCTGAATGTACAAAGTGCCACAGCCCGCATAAAGCTAACCTGGACAAACTTGTGCTAGCATCCTATCCGGACCTTTGCATTTCATGCCATAAGGATCTGAAGACAAAGATGTCCATAGAGGAGAAGTGCAGACAGGTCAAGACAGCAGATGCAGGTGTTACTGGCAAGGAGTGTGAAGAAAAGATCTATGTGCATTCGCGCTCAGCGCTTGAGAATTGCCAGAGATGCCACAGGCCTCATTTTTCAGCAGAGTCTGCTCTTATCACAAAGCCGATAGCAATGCTGTGCGGGGAATGCCATGACTACAAAGCTGAGACCTTTAGCAAAGCCCATTTGAACATTGAGGCAGCAGAGATGGACTGTACAAAGTGCCATGATTCTCATACGTCCGGAGACCCTAAATTCTTCAAGGCAGTGACGCATAAGCCTTTTTCGGCAAGGTCCTGCGGAGACTGCCATACAGGAGCTGGCAAGTAAGATGAAAAAGGATGTGAAGAACCCTGCGGCAGCCAACAGTAGGGGCTTTAGGCCAGACCGCAGGGCGTCCATTATTTGAATGTTTATTTTTTGTGGTATCATTCCGGCTTGTCCGGAATCTTTCCGGAAGGATTCCGGACAAGCCGGAATGACAGAAATTTTGAACTGTGGAAGAGACCACAGGGTATAATAATTATGAAGACAAGATATAAAATTATTTTTTCGCTCATCATTATAACCGCATTGATTTTCACCGCGTCTGCGTATTCAGACAATGCAAAACTCAAACCCGAGGCAAAAGGCAGGTTATGCCTCAAATGCCACGAAACCTTCAGCGAAAAACTGAAGAGCGCATATGTCCACACGCCTGTAAAGAACGGGGAATGCACAGGCTGTCATGACCCTCACACCTCGTCCTATGGAAAGCTGTTGTCAGCAGACAGCAGCAATATCTGCATAAGCTGCCACAAGGAGATTTTGCCTGACAAGGCGCAGAGCAGTCATAAGATCGTGGTTGACGGCAATTGCATGAAATGTCACGACTCTCACTCTTCGAATAACAGGTTTATTCTCCTGAAGGCAGGCAATGAACTTTGCCTTGATTGTCACAAGGATATCGGTGAATCATTAAAGACAGTAAGATTCAAACATAAACCAGCAGAAGACAACAGGGGATGTATTAACTGCCATAACCCGCATGCATCTGCAAAATATGGTTCTTTGCTGAAAAAAGACATCCCTGCCCTCTGCATAGAATGCCACAGGACAGACAATGCCTCTTTTCAGGCGCGGCATTCTGGTTATCCTGTTGCCGGCTCTCAGTGCACCTCATGCCATAATTCTCACGGTTCGAACAAGGCCGCTATTGTGTTTGAAAATGTGCATGCGCCGGTTGCAGAGAAAAAATGCAATAAGTGCCACAATGAACCCTCTTCAAAGTCACCGTTTGCAACGAGCAAAGCAGGAATAGAATTATGCAGGGACTGTCACAAAGATAAAATTGCAGAGCTTCTTGATAAAAATAATGTCCACTGGCCTATGCTGGATAAGGCCGCCTGTTTGAATTGCCATAATCCGCATGCCTCAAAAGGGAAAAATCTCGTTGCAGCCGCAACGAGCAATGTTTGCGGCAAGTGCCATTCTGATACTGTGGAGCTACAGGAGCGGTCAAAGAACAATCCGAAAAATACGAGTTTGTGCAAGCCTGTCAGGGAGGGCAGCTGCACGGCCTGTCATGACCCGCATGCCTCAGATTATTCACTGCTTGCGCCTCTGCCTTCCATGAGCTTTAATGTCTGTGACAAATGCCATGAATGGCGCGCTCATTCATCCTCGCACCCTATAGGTGAAAAGACCAAAGACCCGAGGAACAAAAACCTCATTGTAGACTGCCTGAGCTGTCACAAGGCATGCGGAACAGCGAACATGCCGAGGATGACCCATTTTAAAAACATCTCAGAGGGCTGCACCCAGTGCCACAAGGAGCTTGAAGGGAGATGAAATAATGCAGAAGACCTTTATCAGAATTCTTGTTGCGATAACTGTTTTTCTATTACCTCTAAAGGCCTTCAGCGCCGAGGCAGTAAGGCTGATGCCTGTCATGTCCGTATATTCTGATGACAAGGGTGAAGGACTGAAACTTCCTGAAGGTGTTGCCTGCACTGACAGGTCCCTTTTCATAGTGGCGGATACCGGCAACGGACGGCTCCTGCGCTACGCATTGGAAAACAACGCTTTAAAAACAGCAGGCACTGAGATCAAACTGCCCCAGATGACCTCGCCTGTGAGGGTTAATATGAATTCGAAGGGTGAGATATTGGCGCTTGACAGCAGGCAGCGCCGTATTGTCCATATCAGCCCTGAAGGCGAATTCAAGGGTTATGTTGAGCCTGCCTCTCTGCCGGCACTTTCCCAATATGTTCCAAATGGCTTTGATATTGACGCAAATGACAATATATATATCCTGGACATACTCTCAGAGCGGGTGCTCGTGCTTAATTCAGCAGGTGAATATCAGAAGCAGATCGATCTTCCCAAAGACCATGGGTTCTTTTCAGATATTGCAGTGGATTTCAGGGGCAATATTCTGCTCGTTGACAGCGTAAAGGCTATGGTATATTCCAATGTCAAGGACCGTGAGAATTTCTCTCCTCTGACAGAAGGGCTGAAAGAGAAGATGAGGTTCCCTGCAAACCTGACTACAGACAGAAGGGGGCGTATTTACCTCACAGACCGCAACGGGAGCCAGATAATAGTCCTGAGCCAGGAAGGCAACTTTTTAGGACGGCTCTCCGGCATGGGATGGAAGGAAGGACTGCTTAATTATCCATCCCAGATATGCATCAACAGCGAATTTGTATTTGTTGCAGATACGAATAACAGCAGGGTTCAGATATTTTCGCTTGTGAAGTAGAAAAGGCTTGTCTCCCCGATTTCTCATGCAAAGACCAATCTGCCTTTAGGCTGAGGAATAGGACGTCCTAATTCTTTGGCAGTTGCAATCCACTCTTTAATAATTACTTCAACATTAGCAAGCGCTTCCTTATGGGTTGCGCCGTCTGCCGCACACCCCGGCAGCTCAGGAACTTCAGCAATAAAGGAATTATCCTCCTTGCTCCAGTAAATAATTATTTCGTATTTACTCATCTGTCGAAATTAAACTATACTTTAACGACTCATTTGGTTTGTTATTGCCAATCGCCAAATATCAATAGACAAGCCTGACCCCATGTCCCTGTCGTCCTAATTATCAGGCAATCTTCCTTTGCCTTTTAATAATTTCAGTTAAAGACCGCAGCGCTTGATTTACGGCATCATGATTGGGAAAAAACTTGGCAACATCGGGGTCAATAACAACAACATTGGCCCCTTCCGCATATCTCTTTGCATATTTCCCGCGAATGCCCTTGCTGAAGTCATATTCTTCGAGCATGTCCTTATCTCTTTGCATTTTCTTCATACTGCTTCCTTTCTTTCTTTGTAGCCTTTCTCGTGCTTATTATTCTTATTTTTTCTCCTCTTTCTGTATAAACAAGGACCAAGAGACGGTTTTTGACGGAATTCCCAATTAAAATTAATCTATCTTCTTCATCAGA
>JACQXH010000058.1 GCA_016208845.1 Nitrospirota bacterium
GCGCCGGAGTAGTGACGGAGGTTATAGAATAATTTTACAGGGAATCGAGGGGGCAGTTGCGATACAAGATACAAGGCGCAGGATATAAGAGAAAAGAATATCCGGCATCATGAATCGTGAATCCTGTATCAACAATTAAAAGAAGGTGAAAAAATATGCGTGATATAATTCTCTTCCAGTGTACGGAGTGTAAGAACAGGAATTATTCTTCAATGAAGAATAAGAAAAATACTACGGACAAAATTAATATTAAGAAATACTGCAATCATTGCAGAAAACATACGCCTCATAAAGAAACAAAAGCATAACGGCCGTGATGCGTTATGCATAAGGCGTGAACAGAAGAAATTTGCTTATGGATTGTGCATTATGATTTGGATAGGCCAGTAGCTCTAACGGCTAGAGCGTCGGACTCCAAATCCGAGGGTTGGGGGTTCGAATCCCTCCTGGCCTGCCATTGTTTTAGTACAATTATTAATAAAGGGAGATACAGTGCTCGATAAAATAAAGGCATATTTCAAGGAAGTCAAAATTGAGTTAAAAAAAGTAGTCTTCCCCAACAGGGAGGAAGTTATAGGCTCTACAAAGGTTGTAGTTGTAACAGTTATAATAATTTCATTTTTCTTAGGATTGATAGACCTGGGACTTACAAAACTGATAAGCTTGGCATTTTAATAAGAGGAGCTATGGCAAAAAAATGGTACGTTGTACATACATATTCGGGATTTGAAGAAAAAGTCAAAACGGCTATTGAAGACAATATCCAGAGAAAGGGTCTGGAAGACAAAATTTCACAGGTACTCATACCTACCGAAAAAATTGTCGAGCTTAAGTCCGGGAAGAAGCGTGAAATAAACAAGAAATTTTATCCCGGGTACATTCTTATCGAGATGGACATGGATGACGAGGCATGGCATCTGGTAAGGAGCACCCCGAGGGTTACCGGCTTTGTTGGCGGGAAGGAGCCCGAGCCAATTCAAAATGAAGAGGTAGATGTAATCATACAGCAGATCGAAAAAGGCCATGTCCATCTGGTGAAAAGCCAGTTTGACAAAGGCGATAACGTTAGGATAACAGACGGCCCCTTCAGCAGTTTTAACGGCTATGTTGACAAGGTGGATACAGACCATAACAAGCTATGGGTGATGGTCACTATATTCGGACGACAGACCCCTGTTGAATTGAATTTTCTTCAGGTAGAAAAAGCATAAGAAAATAACTCAAAAATCAAAATTTAAAATTCAAAAATAATGAAGTTTAAATTAGAATTTCTTCATATTTTTAATATTTGATATTTAATTTTTAATTTGGCTTTGGAGGTTAGATGGCAAAGAAAGATGTTGTAGCACAGGTTAAGCTTCAAATTTCTGCCGGGAAGGCAAGCCCTGCGCCTCCGATAGGACCTGCTCTTGGGCCCCATGGGATAAATATAATGGAATTCTGCAAGGCATTCAATGCGCAGACCCAGGCAATGGGAGAAACCATTATCCCGGCTGTACTTACAATATATGCTGACAGATCATTTACGTTTATTTTAAAGACCCCCCCTGCTTCTGAATTGCTTAAAAAAGCAGCAGGAATTATTAAGGGCTCAAACACGCCTAATAAAGATAAAGTGGGCAAGGTTACAATGTCTCAGGTGAGAGAGATCGCAAAAACAAAATTGCCTGATCTTAACGCCTATCAGATCGACAAGGCTGTTGAAACCATCAAGGGGACAGCCAGGAGTATGGGGATCGAGGTGACTGAATAGAATTCAAAAATTAAATATCAAAGATCAAAAATGCGGAATTGATCAATTAAAATAAAAGGCTCCTTAATTTTACATTTTGATTTCTGCACCTGCCTGCCGGCAGGCAGGTTTTGATTTATTATCTGGAGGAATAATGGGCAAGAAATACGACGCTGCAAAAGAAAAACTGGACACAACAAAACAGCATAAACTTAAAGCGGCTGTTGATATGGTCAAACAGCATGCCTATACAAAATTTGATGAGTCTGTCGATCTGGCCGTGAATCTCGTGGTCGATCCGAAAAAATCAGACCAGATGGTGAGAGTCAATCTTGGCGTCGATCCGAAAAAATCAGACCAGATGGTGAGAGGCACTATAGTTTTACCGCATGGCATAGGCAAGAAAGTGCGGGTTATCGCTTTTGCAAAAGGTGAAAAGGCTCAAGAAGCCGCAGGCGCAGGCGCCGACCATGTGGGCGCTGAGGACCTGGTGGAGAAGATAAGCGGCGGCTGGCTTGATTTTGATAAAGCGGTTGCCACACCGGATCTCATGGGTATGGTGAGCAAGCTTGGCAAGATACTTGGTCCTCGGGGGTTGATGCCCAATCCCAAAACAGGCACAGTGACTTTTGACATAGGGAAGGCTATAAAAGATATTGCAGCAGGTAAGGTTGAATATAAGATAGACAAAGCAGGTATCGTACATGTAACGGTCGGTAAAGTGTCCTTCGATGGACAGAAGCTTTACGACAACGCAAAGGTCATTCTGGATTCCATAATTAAATCAAAACCGGCATCGAGCAAGGGCAAGTATCTGAAGAAGGTCTCTATCTCATCTACAATGGGGGTTGGGATCGAAGTGGATGCTTCTGATATCGCGTAGGAAGAGCACAAAAGTAATCGCTTGGGTGAAAATAGTCCGTAGGTATTTAGTCTTTTAGCTAACAGACTACAGTCTAATAGACTAATCAACCTTAGGAGTGACCGATACAAAGAATATAGGATATTTATTTTGATTTAATGAAATAAGATCAATAATACAAAAAGGTCAGAGACCGCAGGTTGTAATGCTCCCATTAAGGACTACGTAATCAGGAAGAAATTCCTGGCCTGCACAGACCAAAAAAAGTTTAAAGTGCAAAGTTAAAAGTTGGAACTCAGGGCGCTGATTTATTCTGTGTCAGGCAGAGTTTTAAATAACTTTTACCTCTAAACTCTCAACTTAAAGTCAGTGAGGTCTCTGATGAGAAGAAAGGGGTGATAATAAACTGAAAAAGGAAAAGAAATCTCACATCGTATCAGAACTTCACGACAAATTCTCAAAGGCCACAGGAATCATATTTACTGAATACAAGGGCCTAACGGTCCTGGAGATGTCAGAGCTCAGGAAGCAATTAAGAGGCTCTGCCGTGGATTACAAGATCGCTAAAAACACTTTGGCCAGGAGGGCGTCGGATGGCACCTCAATTGAGGTTGGCAAGGAGGCATTTAAAGGCCCCATGGGTATCGCTATTGGATATTCCGACCCTGTGTCTCTATCAAAGAAAGTTCTTGAATATGCCAAATCCAATGACAAGCTGAAGATTAAGGGCGGAATAATTGAGGGCAAGGTCTGCGGGGATACAGATATAAAGGCCATTGCCGGTCTGCCTTCAAGAGAGATCCTTCTCGCGATGTTCATTGGGGCGATGCAGTCGCCGCTCAGCAAGTTTGCGGGTGCCATTAATGCAACCGTGACACAATTGGCCTATGCTATGGAAGCGCTGAAAAACAAAAAATCACAAGTTGAAAGTTAAAAAATATAGGAGGATACAATGTCTGCAACAAAGGATCAGGTTTTTGAATTTATTGACAAGATGACAATACTGGAAATGTCCCAGTTCATTAAGGAATTCGAAGAACGCTATGGAGTTACTGCCGCAGCGCCTGTAGCTGTGGCAGCGGCCGCAGGAGCTCCTGCGGCTGCAGCTGCTGAGGAAAAGACGAGTTTTGATGTCATATTGGCCTCAGTTGGCGACAAGAAGATTCAGGTAATTAAGGTTGTCCGTGAGCTCACAAGTTTAGGGCTTAAGGAGGCAAAGGAGCTTGTCGATGGAGCGCCAAAGCCTGTCAAGACAGGCGTCTCTAAAGAAGAGGCCGATGCAATAAAGGCCAAGCTTGAGGAGCAGGGAGCAAAGATAGAGATAAAGTAAAAAGATAGGGTCCATGAGGCAAAGGGGCCGAGGGTTCAAGCGATAAAAAACATAAGTTGTGAGTTTTTTATTTATTAGTTGTTAGTCCGCAAAACTAAAGGTTGACAACTGAAGACCGGAATTTCAACCCTTGCACCCTTGACCCCTTAAACCCCTGCCTTCCGGCAGGCAGGCTTGACCCCTGTTGAAAAGGAGAATTATGGCAAAATCTTTAGTAAGAAAAAATTATGGAAGGGTACAGCAGATATTGCCTGTTCCTAACCTAATAGAAATTCAGAAGCGTTCTTTTGACCGTTTCCTGCCAAAGGATGTTTCATCTCATAAAAGGGAAGATTTTGGGTTGCAGGCTGCATTTAACAGTGTATTTCCGATCGTTGACTATAATGAGACCGCATCGATTGAGTTTATTGAATACATCATTGGAAGTCCGAAATATGATGTTATAGAGAGCCTGCAGAAAGGCATTAATTACGCGGCCCCTCTCAAAATAAAAGTTAAGCTTAATTTATGGGAAAAGGAAGAAGATAAAAAGAGGTTAAAAGAAGCAAGGGAAGAAGAGGTTTACCTCGGCGAGATTCCGCTAATGACAGATACCGGGACATTTATCATTAACGGCACTGAGAGGGTGGTAGTAAGCCAGCTTCACCGTTCTCCCGGGGTGTTTTTCAGTCACGAAAAAGGCAAAACATTGAGCGGCAAGGCCCTCTATTCCGCGCGGATAATCCCTGCAAGGGGTTCGTGGTTTGATTTCGAATTCGATTCAAAAGATGCCCTCTTTGTAAGAATTGACAGGCGCAAGAAACTCCCTGCCACAATTATTCTTAAAGCGCTTGGTTATCTGGACGAGCAAATACTGAAGATGTATTACCCGATCGAGGAGATCGGCATCAGCGGCGGAATTGTCAAACGTGTTGTCAGCGAGGCAATGGTCGGGGCTAAGGCATCGCAGAATATAATTATTCCGAAAACCAAGGAAGTGGTCGTTAAGGAAGGCAGTAAGATCACAAGGGCTGTACTTAAAAAAATGGAGGCATCCGGCATAAAAGAAATACTTGCTTCGAAAGAGGAGCTTGTCGGGAGAGTCACGCTGAATGACATAGTAGATCCTGAAACAGGCGAGGTCATATTAGAAAGCAATGAAGTAATAAGCAGCGATGTCCTGGAAAAGATCATAAATGCGGAAAAGGTCAAGCTCAATCTGCTGTTAATAGACGGCCTTAATTACCTCCCTTCAATAAGGGATACACTGCTCATAGATAAAGTGAAAACCTCAGAAGAGGCATTAATAGAGATATACAGGAAGTTAAGGCCCGGTGAGCCGCCTGCCATAGGCGATGCAAGAGTGCTGTTCAACGGTCTTTTCTTTAACCCTAAGAGGTATGATCTTTCTCCTGTTGGAAGGCTTAAGCTCAATACCCGGCTGGGTCTGGATGTCGATATTGAAACAAGGGTATTAACTGACAAGGATATAATAGAGATTATCCGGTATCTGCTTAATCTGCGCGTGGGCAAAGGAGAAGTGGATGATATAGATCACCTTGGCAACCGCAGAATAAGATCGGTGGGGGAACTCCTTGAGAATCAGTTCAGGATCGGCCTTGTCAGGATGGAAAGGGCGGTAAAGGAGAAGATGACCCTCACGGACCTGGATGAACCGCCTGCGATGCCTCATGATCTGATCAATGCCAAGCCTGTAATAGCGGTGATAAAGGAATTTTTTGGTTCCAGCCAGCTAAGCCAGTTCATGGACCAGACAAATCCTCTTTCTGAAATAACCCATAAAAGAAGATTAAGCGCCCTGGGGCCCGGCGGATTAACGAGGGAAAGAGCGGGCTTTGAGGTCAGGGACGTCCATCCTACCCATTATGGGCGTATATGTCCGGTTGAAACCCCTGAAGGCCCCAATATAGGGCTTATAACTTCTCTTGCTTCATATGCAAGAGTCAATGATTTTGGTTTCATTGAAACACCTTACAGGAAAATCAAAAACGGCCGTGTAACCGACGAGATAGAATATCTGTCTGCGATAGAAGAGGGGAAATATGTCATAGCTCAAGGCACTTCTCCCATCAATGAAAAAGGTTTGCTTTCCGATGAAGTCGTAACAGTAAGGATCGGTGACGATTTCAAATTAGTATCACGGGAAGAAGTGCACTATATGGATGTTTCTCCCAAACAAATCGTCAGCATTTCTGCCGCGCTTATCCCCTTTCTTGAAAATGATGACGCCAACAGGGCGCTCATGGGCTCTAACATGCAAAGACAGGCTGTTCCGCTGCTGCATACTGAGGCGCCTGTTGTAGGAACAGGCATGGAGTCTGCTGCTGCGCGTGATTCCGGAGTCATGATCATGGCAAAAAGGTCCGGAGATGTTGAATATGTCGATGCCTCAAGGATCATAGTGAAAAGTGAAGGCGGGGTAGATATATACAGGCCCATTAAATTTTATCGTTCCAACCAGGGAACATGCCTGAATCAGAAGCCGATCGTAAAAGTAGGCCAGAATATAAAGAAAGGCCATGTGCTTGCTGACGGCCCTGCAACGGCCCTCGGAGAGCTGTCCTTGGGGAAAAATGTTCTTGTAGCATTCATGCCGTGGAACGGATACAACTTTGAAGATGCGATCATTCTAAGCGAGCGCCTTGTAAAACTTGATACATTTACTTCAATTCACATTGAAGAATTTGAAGTGGAGGCCAGGGAAACAAAACTGGGCCCTGAAGAAATTACGCGTGACATACCAAATGTCGGAGAAGAGATATTGCGGAACCTTGACGAGAGCGGAATTGTGCGAATAGGGGCTGAGGTAAAACCCGGGGATATCCTTGTCGGCAAGGTCACGCCCAAGGGCGAGACCCAGTTGACGCCTGAAGAAAAATTGCTGCGTGCGATATTCGGTGAAAAGGCGGAAGAAGTAAGGGAGAACTGTCTCTATGTTCCGCCCGGAATAGAAGGGACGGTCATTGACGCTAAGATACTCTCAAGGAAGGGAGTTGAAAAGGACGAAAGGACGAAGAGCATAGAGAAGGAGGATGTACACCGCATCCAGCAGGACCTAAAGGAAGAGGTAAGGATCATAGAAGAAGGCAAATGCAATAAGATCAGGGCGATCCTGGCCGGACAAAAGACCCTGGAGGATGTGAAACTGCCGGGGGTAAAAGAAGCGATATGCCAGAAGGGGAAAAAACTCACGGAAGAGCAGCTTAAAAGCATTCCCGATTCTCATCTTAATAAAATAAAGACCGCAGATGCCGATATAAAAGAAAAGATCAAAGCACTGGAGAAAGAGGCGGATAACTACATAAGCCTGCTTGAAGACCGGTACAACGAAAAGATCAAAAGGACTGGGAAAGGAGATGATCTTCCGCCCGGCGTAATGAAAATAGTAAAGGTATACATTGCGATGAAAAGGAAGATCCAGGTGGGAGACAAGATGGCGGGCAGACACGGCAATAAAGGCGTTGTCGCCACGGTTGTACCTGAAGAAGATATGCCTTTCATGCCGGATGGGACACATATAGATGTGATCCTTAATCCCCTTGGCGTTCCTTCCCGAATGAACGTGGGACAGATACTTGAAACCCATCTGGGATGGGCTTCGAAGGCGCTGGGTATTCATGTGGCAACACCCGTATTTGAAGGCGCCAATGAAAAAGAAATTAAGCATCTGCTGAAAGAAGCAGGATTGCCGCAAAGTGGCCAGATCACTCTGCGTGACGGGAAGACAGGCGAACCGTTTCAGAGACCGGTCACGGTAGGTTATATGTACATGATGAAGCTGCATCATCTTGTTGAGGACAAGATACACGCACGCTCCATCGGGCCGTACTCTCTTGTCACCCAGCAGCCGCTTGGCGGAAAGGCGCAGTTCGGCGGACAGAGACTCGGGGAAATGGAGGTCTGGGCGCTTGAGGCTTACGGCGCGGCGCATATACTTCAGGAGTTCCTTACAGTCAAGAGCGATGATGTTGTGGGCAGGGCAAAGATGTACGAAGCAGTGGTCAAGGGAGATGTCAATATCGAGACCGGAGTGCCCGAATCTTTCCATGTCTTGATAAAAGAGCTCCAGAGTCTTGGACTTGACGTTGAATTAATGGAAGAAAAAATGCCGGTTAAGGCTGAAAAAAATAAGGCAAAGTAAAAATCAAATATCAAATATTAATAATTAAAATTATGGAAAATATAATAAAATTCCTTAATTTTCATTTTTGCATTTCAAATGTAAAAGGGGGCAAATTTAGTGGAAGACATATACTCTATTTTTGAGAAACCAAAAAGTCCTACCGAGTTTGAGGCTATCAAGATAAAGCTCGCTTCTCCTGAGAAGATAAGGGCCTGGTCTTATGGAGAAGTAAAAAAGCCTGAGACAATCAATTACAGGACCTTTAAACCTGAGAGAGACGGTCTCTTCTGCGCCAAGATATTTGGACCGGTGAAAGACTGGGAATGCATATGCGGCAAATACAAAAGGATGAAGCACAGGGGCGTGGTGTGCGACAAGTGCGGGGTCGAGGTCATTCAGTCCAAGGTGAGGCGTGAGAGGCTGGGCCATATCGAACTTGCAACCCCAGTTGCGCATATATGGTTTTTAAAGGGAATCCCGTCCCGCATTGGGACTCTTCTTGATATGACCATGAGACAGCTTGAAAGAGTGCTGTACTTTGAAAGTTATATTATCATCGATCCGGGCAGTACAAATTTAAAGAATAAAGATCTTCTCACTGAAGAGGAATATAAAAAGCTGGTCCAGGAACATGCTGATAAATTCAAGGCCGGCATCGGGGCCGAAGCAATAAGAGAACTCCTCAGGGGAGTTGATCTCAATGCTCTTGCAAAAGATTTAAGGGCCAAAATACATAGTTCTTCATCGATCGGCATAAAGAGAAAACTCACAAAGCGGGTAAGGGTTGTGGAGGCGTTCAGGAAATCCGATAACAAACCTGACTGGATGATCATGGATGTCATACCGGTGCTCCCTCCGGAGCTTCGGCCGCTGGTTCCCCTTGAGGGAGGAAGATTCGCAACCTCTGATCTTAATGACCTCTACAGGAGGGTGATCAACAGGAACAACAGACTGAAAAGGCTGATGGA
>JACQXH010000059.1 GCA_016208845.1 Nitrospirota bacterium
TTTATATAATTCAGACTGTTGCTTTTACAAATATTTAATCATTCTTCATGTCGCTCTGCCGGGCTGGTTTATAAATTCCCCTATTTTTTGGACTATGTATTCCATCGTTTCCTGATTCAGCCCCGGCCAAATCCCCAGCCAGAATGCGCTTTGTGCAATTGTATCTGTATTTGGCAACATTTTATAATCATTTTCTGTCAACTTGTCAGATAATAATATTTTCGAACCGCCTATCCTCATTTTAATTTTATTATTCAAAAAAACCGGCTGCCTTAAAATGTTACCGGCAAATATTTGTCTTGTACCAATATTGTTTTTTTCCAAAAACTTTACGAGTTCAATCCTGTCAAATTTATGGTTTGTTTTCACGGTTACAGGGAATCCAAACCATACGGGGCTGCCATTGCCGGCAGTTTGGGGAAGGATAAAATACTCCTCAAATTGCTTTAGCCCGTCATAAAGCAATTTAAAATTTTCTTTGCGCTTTTCTATGAATTGGGGGAGTTTTTGAAGCTGGGCAAGTCCTATGGCTGCCTGCCAGTCCGTAATCTTCAAGTTATAACCCAGATGAGAATATACATATTTATGATCATATCCGGCCGGGAGCCTGCCATGTGCCTGAGAAAACCTCTGACCGCAGGTATTGTCTTTTCCAGTGGGGCACCAGCAATCCCTGCCCCAGTCCCTGATAGATAACATTATTTTACTCAGTCGTGAGTCATTAGTGGCAACTGCCCCTCCTTCACCCATTGTTATATGATGGGCCGGATAGAAACTGAATGTTGCTATGTCACCAAATGTTCCGGTGTATCTCTTGTCTAACGTATTATTGCCTGCTTTCAGGCTGTATTCACTGCCGAGGGCGTCACAATTATCTTCTATAAGAAAAAGATCGTATTTATCACATACATCTAAAACTCTTTCAACATTAAAAGTGTTACCAAGCGTATGGGCAATGAATATTGCTTTTGTCCTTTTAGATATTGCACTTTTTATCTGCAAGGGGTCTATGTTGTAAGATCTGCTTTCTACATCCACAAAAACAGGGACCAAACCATTTTGTACTATCGGCGCTACTGTTGTGGGGAAAGCTGACGCAACTGTGATTACTTCATCGCCTTCTTTTAATCTATTATCTCCGAGATCATGAGACATTAAAGCGGAAAGCGCAAGCAGGTTGGCAGAAGAGCCGGAGTTTACAGCCAGGACATTCTTTACACCCAGGAACTCTGCAAATTCAGTTTCAAATCTGTCATGGAATCTTCCTGCCGTAAGCCACATGTCGAGTGAAGCATCTATCATGCTAAACAGCTCTTTCTCATCAAGCACTTTACCTGAAACAGGGATATAATTGCCGCTTCTTTTCTTTTCAGAGGTGCGCTTATATGCAAGATAGGAATATCCGGCATAATGAGAAAAAGCCCTTAGCACTCTATCTAACTTATCCTTTCTTAACCTCGACACTTTCTCGCATAGTTCAGGCCGGACGGTCATGATCCTGTCGATCAGGACAAGGCAGTCTTCTTTTAAAATATCTTCCTCAAAATCATCCGAAGAGAGCGGTTCAGTAAATTTTCCGGAACTATATCTGTCAACTTCGGTGGTCAGACGGGCTAAGGTCAGCCTGTCCGAGGAAGTGTTTCTTCCAATAACCAAACAAAGCGTCACTTCACTTCGGGTTTTATCTTGCTGGCGGGATAACAGTGAGACTATATCTCCTGGATTTAAGTCAAATTCTTTTGCCATATTAAAACTATTTTATCTGAATCTTTCCTTTTTCATAACTGTGGAAATTTGGCTAATCCATTCCTATTTGACCGGACAGGGATGACCGGAATGGCACCATGGAAGAATCGATACCCATTTTTTTACATGCTTGCGCTGCAATTCTTATTGCATTATTGCAACTTCTTTCATCAGGGTATATATGACTCATGTTGACAATGTATAAATTGCTGATAGGGGTTTTGCAACCCGGCACTGCATCAGAAAAGTTAAGACCACAAACCGTTGCGGCCGTGTTCGTACGAAAAACATAATTATTCTTGACCCATGACTCTTTGAACTGTGGATTGATCCTTTTTAATGATGGGATCATCTGATCCAATATATCTTTTTTCGAAGCTGAAGCTATATGATCAGTCTGGGCAAAATATCTCGAAAGGTAAATAATATGACTTCCATTGTATTCATCAGGAGAAATAAAATTAGTATGCTCAATAACTCCACCGAAGGGAAATCCCGGGTCAGCAACGTTTAGCCAGTAGATATTGCTGAAAGGGCGATCCATCTCCAGAATAGTACAAACGGCGCCGCTATATTCGATTCTGGATAATTCTTTCGCATAATCAGATGCATTGTCCCTCAGCAACGGCACTAAATGGGTGGCAGGCAAAGTCGCCAAAAAAAAACCGCCGTTGAATACACCTTTTGCTGTTTCAGCGCCATATAATGTGTTTTGTTTTATCAACAGCCTTTCTACTCGCGCATTTAATATTATTTTTACTCCCATTGCTGATAGACTCTTTGACAGGCTGTCTATTAATGTCTGCAAGCTCCCTTTTATATAGCCAAGATGTTCTTTGGTCCCCTGACGGGAATTCATTCTCTGTTTAAGTCGCCCTACCATCCATGCAGTTGGTACTTTGTTCGCGTATGGACCGAATTTTATCTCAAGCAGGGGTTTCCATACTGAATCAGTTGCGCTCCTTCCAGCATACTTATAAAACCAATCCAGGGCAGAAACATTTTCCCATTTTTTCCAATCTGCCAGCTTTCCCAGATAAATACTTGAGAGTATAAATCGTATCTTATCCATCATTTTCATAGGTTTAAATTTCAATAAGTCCATAGGAGTGTTAAAATCGTAAATGCTATTATTTCGAAATATTCCAATTGTTGTCTTTCTGAACTCCAGTTTATCGGCTATATCCAACTCTCTCAGTAACCATACCAGCTCCGCATCATTAGTGAAAAAATGATGATAGTAATGTTCCAAACGATTACCAGCTATTTGAAAAGTTCTCATTAACCCGCCTATTTGTTCACTGCCTTCCAGCACTGTAACGTCCCACCCGTCTTTGGCCGCAAGATAAGCTACTGCAAGCCCCGTTATTCCTCCCCCTATAATGGTCAGTTTTTGTTTCACGCTGCTTTTCTTTTCGTTTTGCACATGATATGGTTTTATTAAACCCGATGAGGCTTTATCCGTAAAGGACGAAAAAATTGATCACTGTAACAGGGATAAACGAGGCAGTGCAGATGGCCCTCCCGACACAGAACTTAGAATCGGTCCGCTCCTTTTCTTCATAGCTCATCCGTCGTTTTCTTTGATGCCAATCCCAGGCTTTGCTTAATGATCCACTGAGGCCTGCGTTTGACCTCATCATAAATACGTCCGAGATACTGACCTATGACCCCTAAATAAATTAACTGAACTCCCCCCAGAAAAAGGATAGCAATTATGATTGCAAAGCCCGGCTTGGGCCCTAATCCTATTGATTCGAAAAAAGATTCATAAATGCGCTGGAGAATAAGCAGGATAATACCTGTAAAAGACAGTAATGAAACAAATAATCCCAAATGAGCGGCTAAAGACAGGGGGACCGAAGAAAAAGATATGACACCATCTATCGCTAAACGGCGTAATTTTTTAAAATTATATTTGGCCCTGCCTGCTGCCCTTGCCTGTCTCTCGTATATAAGCCCGGTCTGATTGAATCCGGTCCAGGCCCTCAGACCCCGTACAAAACGGTTTCTTTCAGGCAAAGAATTCAGAATATCTACGATCTTGCGATCCATTAAGCAAAAATCTCCTGAATCCAACGGCAGTTCAAAATCGATCATTTTTGACATAATTCTGTAAAACGCCCAGTAACTTAATCTTTTAAATATCCCTTCCTTTCGATGTGTCCTGATCGCATAAACTATATCGTAACCTTCCTGCCATTTTCCTATAAAGCGGTGAATTTCTTCCGGTGGGTCCTGGAGGTCTGCATCAACAATTATTACCGCATCCCCCGTTGCATGGAATATACCGGCCGAAACCGCCGTCTGATGACCAAAATTACGGGAAAAAGAAAGAGCAATCCATCTGGGATCTCTTGCATGCTGTTCGCACAAAAGATTCCATGTATTATCATACGAACCGTCATCAACACAAATAATTTCCCAGTCTTTTCCCCAGCCTTCTGCCGCTCCCTGCATTCTGAGGAAAAGCTCAGGGAGCACTTCCTGCTCGTTGAAGCACGGAATAACAACTGATATCTTCATGTTATCTTTTCTGTTCATGCACAACTCAACCCCTCAGCCAATCTCCAATATTATTATAATCATTATTGCCTTTTTATGTTAATGGATCCACCGGGTCCGGTAATTATTATTTTAACCCCCTGCTTGATGAGCCAAAATACCAGCTCCCAGAAATAGATCCCCGAGAAACTTCAAGAGCTCAATTTTCATTAACTTCCATGAAGATACACTGAATATCCAGCAAAATAATTAAATAATATTATAATATCACGTATGGAAATATATAAGATCCTCTTCAATAATAAAAAAGATGTCTGGATATTTTGTGTACTCATTATAATTTCCTTCTTTGCGGGCCTTCTGGCGGTGAAAAATATTAAAATATCTCCTGATTCGATCAGGTATGGCCTTATTTCACAGCAGATCTTATATGGCAATGGGATAAGGATACCATTGATTGAGTTTGATAATCTGGTCCCTGTTAACGGCACTGTACCGTTTCTCGTGCAACCGCCGCTCCTGCCGGTACTTCTTGCAATGTTGGGCGGGGTCACATCAAAAAGTTATTTAGCCGCACAAATATTAAATGTAATTTGCCATGTGGCAATCGCGCTATTCACATTCCTGTTAATGAAAAGACTTTGCAACCGGCATATTGCCTTGCTGACAGGGATCCTCGTTTCGATCTCCTTACCCATATTATATGTTACCAATCACATCATGGGAGAACCGCTGTTTATTTCATTCACAGCAGGTACTATCTATTTTTTGATTGCGTCCCGCGATAATAATGATCATCATTGCTGTCGTCTTATTCTTGCAGGCATATGTGCAAGCGCTGCCATCCTGACACGTTATGCGGGAATAGCTTTGCTGGCTGTATTCTTTTGGGAAGCTTTTATAATGATAAGAAACAAAAAATTCAGGGATCATTATGTGCGCTTTCTTGCCGGAATAACGATCCCCTTAATGACCATTGTCCTGCTTTTCACCCGCAATCATATAATCTCAGGAACGATAGAGGGCATTTATCTGCCCAAACCTGAAAGAACATTCACAGATTCATTCATCGGCACGATAAAGATGATATTTCAGCAGTTTCAATTAGGCAATCTTTCAATTATACTTATTAGCATATCAATAACGGTGTTCGCCGCAATCATTCTGATAAACGCCAATATCCGAAAAGAGTTTCCAAGACACCTCAAGAACGGCATAGACTTGATCGCAGTTTTTATAGCGAGCTATACGATATTGATATCTTTCACACTTGCAAACCAGCAGCCTCAACTGGAATTACGTTATGTGGCTCCCCTGGTCCCTTTTTTATTTATAATAAGCATCTTTCTCATTGTATTTACATTTGAGAGCGCTAACAGAAAAATATCGTCCGCTGGAATGCTTTTGCTGCTATCCATAATAACACTTCATTGCTCTTATAAGACTTACATTAATTTACCCGAGTTTTTTTATAAAAATGAGAAAATATCTGCCATTCTGGATTCCTGCACCTACAAGTGGATAAAAGAAAGTTATCGAAACGATGTCATCATTGCAACCAATGAACCATACCGCCTCGGTTTTTTCGGGGGATATTCAACTGTTGTTCTCCCGCATAGAAAATGGATACTTAATAACCCGATACCTGACGACATGGAACGCGCATTGCCAAAACGCATGTCTCAGGCAGGGGCACAAGTGCTTGCTTTATTTAATTTTGATGAAGTGAAGGAAGAACACTACGGAAGTTATATTTCAGGGCTTTTCAGCAAGAGAGATGATATGCCTCCATTCTTCTTAACGTATAAGTGTCCGGATGGCGTGGTATACCGTCTTAAAAATTGAAGCGTATCACTGCGGCCCTGAACGCCAAAAATAAGTCCCGGAACATCGGGAGAATGCTGAATAATACAAGGCAGTACAACGATCTTCGTATCTCGTACTGCGTAAAAGACAAACTGGGAACCTGTACATCG